>DATGRU010000293.1:0-15458 GCA_035303295.1 Paenalcaligenes sp. | reverse complement strand
AATCCGAATTATTTAAGTACCGATCTTGATCGGCGTACTGCAATTGCGGCAGTGCGTTTAGCTAGACGTATTGCCAGTACAGGTCCATTAGGAGAGCTCTTAGTGCGTGAGCACCGTCCCGGAGCTGAGTCACAGAGTGATGAGCAGGTTCTGGAGTTTTGTCGTAACTATGGCGCTACGATTTTTCACCCTTCCGGGACGGCAAAGATGGGTGTGGCCAGTGACGCTACAGCAGTAGTTGATAACGAATTACGCGTATATGGTGTGCAGGGTTTACGAGTGGTTGATGCATCAATTATGCCAACTCTAATTTCGGGAAATACAAATGTGCCAGTCGTGATGATCGCTGAACGGGCCTCCGAAATGATATTGCGTAATGCCTGAATAAAAGCCAATCCAATCACAAGATTGGATTAAAAGGAGAGACAAGATGCAAGCGGATAAAAAGAAGGAAGTACACCGAGTAGTGCGGGCATCAGTAATTGGTGCGACGATCGAATGGTATGACTTTTTCTTGTACGGAGTGATTGCAGGGCTGGTCTTCAATAAGCTGTATTTTCCCTCAGAGGATGCTTATATCGGAACCATGTTGGCGTACGCCACCTTTGCGGTAGGGTTTGTTGCTCGTCCTTTAGGTGGAATTATCTTTGGTCATATCGGCGATAAAGTTAGTCGTAAGGGAGCATTAATTGCCACGTTGATCTTGATGGGCGTTTCAACTTTTGCGATTGGTTTAATCCCGTCGTATGAAAGTATTGGCATTTGGGCACCCATTTTATTATTGCTGTGCCGTGTCTTGCAGGGGATTGGTTTAGGTGGTGAATGGGGCGGCGCGGTATTGATGGCTTACGAGTATGCGCCAAAAGAAAAGCGCGGTCTGTACGCCTCATGGCCGCAAGTGGGTCTGGCCTTGGGTTTGTGTTTGGCATCTGGCGTTGTTGCGTTGTTAACCGCCACGTTAACTGCTGATCAGTTCTACAGTTGGGGTTGGCGTATTGCTTTCTTACTTTCTGCTTTGCTTGTGTTTATTGGCTTGTATATACGCGTGGCAGTTAAAGAAAGCCCCGAGTTTGCGAAGTTAAAAGCGAACAATGCTGAAACAAAAGTACCTTTTATTACCATGCTTAAAAATTACCCCGGCAATATTTTGCGAGGCATGGGTGCTCGTTATATTGATGGGGTGTTTTTCAACATTTTTGGCGTATTCAGTATCAGCTATTTAAGCAATGACCTTGATATGGACCGTACGACGGCGCTAACAGGCGTTCTAATTGCCTCGGCCATTATGTGCGTGTTCATTCCTTTTTTCGGAGCACTGTCAGATAAGGTGGGACGCACTCGAACTTACTTTTGGGGTTCGATTATTACTGGGGTTTCAGCCATACCGGCGTTGTATTTAATGACCGCGCATGTGGGTACAACGTGGGTGGTGTGGCTGTCCATCATCATACCGTTTGGCATCCTGTATGCCTCGGTGTATGGGCCTGAAGCAGCGCTGTTTTGCGAGTTGTTTGATACCGATGTGCGATACACGGGTATTTCTTTTGTTTATCAATTTTCCGGAATTTTTGCCTCAGGGATCACGCCGATGATTGCAACAGCACTCTTGCACGCGAATGATAATCAGCCGTGGTACGTGGGAAGTTATGTGGCATTTGCAGGATTGGTATCGGCGTTTAGTGCGTGGTCTATTCACCGTGCAAAGCATGCTGATCGCCATGTTAGGAATGGTGTTCGGTTGGCAACAAAGACCACGAATATCTAATAGGCCTAATCGGGGCGAATGCATTCGCCCTTTAACCGCGCCCATGCCTTGTAAGCAGAGATTTCTGTTCGTAGGGCATGGGTCGGTCTATGTTAAAAGATGACAAGCACCGGAAGAAGATACTCATCGTCTACATAAAATGATGGTTTCTCTCATTTCAGGGACAGATGATGACGGTATTGCCCAATCAAAGACAGACGTCTGGAGGGGAGGTATGCTTGCTCAACTGTTGGTTCTGATGCGGTCGTTGCTGCTTGCTATCACCATGATAATGGTGTCGGCACCCACGCTAAAAGCCGAAGGGCTTGATAATGGGACATGCGGCGATGCGCCTGTAAAAATGGCAGATTTATCGTGGGAAAGCGCAGCTTTTATTACCCAACTAATTAAGCACATTTTAGAGCAAGGCTATGGCTGCAATGTTGAGGTAGTGCCTGGTACCTCAGCCGCCCTAGAGACGGCGTTAGCAGAAGATGATATTCAGATCATTGCCGAGTTGTGGTCAGGGCGAACCGAGATCATCGAAAAGGCACTGGCCGAGAATAAGATACGGGTGGTAGGTGATTTATTAGAGGGTGGGGCAGAGCAAGGTTGGTATGTACCCGACTACATGATTGATGGCGATGCTAATCGCAATATCAACGCTATTACCCCCGAGTTGCGCTCGGTTGAAGACTTAAAAAAATACGCCGACGTATTTAGCGACCCAGAAGATCCAACTAAGGGGCGCTTTTTTAATTGTCCTACTGGATGGGTTTGTGAGCAGTTCAATACCGAGCTGCTGGCTGTCTATGGCTTGGATCAACACTACGTAAATTTCCGTTCAGGTACCGGTGCGGCATTGGATTCCGCTATTACGGCCGCGTACGAACGTGGTAAGCCAATTTTGTTTTACTACTGGCAACCTGCTGGGCTGATGGCAAAGTACAGTTTCAGACGTATTGAGCAGCCGCCTTTTAATGAAGCGTGTTGGGAAGCGGCGGTTAACGAGCAAGGTAAGGCGTGCCCTACGGACTTTATCGTTTCTCATTTAAGCGTGGGCTTATCCACGCCCTTTGCGCAAACACATCCCGCTCTGTTGCCATTCTTTGAGCGCATTGAGCTGCGTCCTGGGCTCGTGAATGCGACTATTTTAAAAATGAACGAGCAACAATTGTCTGGGGCTGATGCCGCACTGAGCTTTTTGCGTGAGTATCCGCAAGATTGGAAAACGTGGGTGCCTAGTCATGTAGCACTTAGGTTAGAAGCATCGTTAACGCCCGCCTCCGTCGAGAGTGGTGTGGACACATCGGGCGATCGCTACAGCATTTTTCCCAGTTGGTCGTTGCGAGATCGCATTAATGATGAGTTACGGGGCGTGGTACGACATAGTGGTGATACCTTCCGTAGTGTTAGCAATGTGCTGTTGCTACATGTGCTGTTGCCATTAGAGCGCTTCTTGATGGCAACACCGCCTACCGTGTTCTTGCTGTTTATTGCTGTACTCAGTTGGCATGCAACGCGGCGCTTGACTGCAGCGGTGCTGTATACGGCTGGCTTTTATTTGATTGGGGCATTGGGTTTGTGGGACAAGCTCATGCAAACCTTAGCGCTCGTCTTGGTGGCTACTGGGCTATCAATCATTATTGGGATTCCTATTGGCATTCTTAGTGCGCGTAATCGGTGGCTACGGCGTTTAATCGCTCCGGTATTAGACGTGATGCAAACCATGCCTAGTTTTGTGTACTTGATACCAGTTCTGATGTTGTTTGGGCTGGGTAAAGTACCAGCAATTTTTGCGACGATCATTTATGCGGTACCCCCCTTAATACGGCTTACCAGTTTGGGCATTAGGCAAGTCGATCACGAGCTGGTCGAGGCGGCTCAGTCGTTTGGTGTTACCCGTACCCAAATGCTTTACAAAGTAACCTTACCGTTGGCGCGCCCCAGCATCATGGCGGGTATTAACCAAACGACGATGTTGGCGTTGTCGATGGTGGTGGTGGCGTCCATGATCGGGGCTCAAGGTTTAGGCGAAGATGTGTTGGCGGGTATTCAAACCAACGATATTGGTCGAGGCTTGCAGGCTGGGCTGGCGATTGTCATTCTGGCTATTGTCATGGACCGTACTAGTCAGGCCTATGGGCGCTCACGGCGGGCTCGAGCACGCTTAGTCAAAATGGAGCGTAAATCATGAATGCCTACAAGATACAGTTGCGCAACGTCACCAAGGTGTTTGGTGATGCGCCGGAACGAGCCATCCAGATGCTGGAGCAAGGCGCCTCTAAGCACGAGGTGCAACAAGCCAGTGGGTTGAATATAGGTTTGGCTGGTGTCAATGCAGACTTTAGGGCAGGAGAAATTTCCTGCGTAATGGGGTTGTCGGGTTCGGGGAAGTCCACACTCATCCGTCATATAAATCGCTTAATTGACCCGACTACAGGAGAGATATGGGTCGATGGAGAGAACATACTCGAACTCAGCCTTGATGCCTTGCGTGAATTCAGGCGGCGCAAGATGAGTATGGTTTTTCAGGGCTTTGCGCTGCTACCGCACCTAACCGTGCATGCTAATGTGGCCTTTGGTTTGCGTGTTCGTGGGGATGACGCTGACCAGATTGCCGAGCAAACAACAAGGTGGATTAACAACGTGGGCTTGGATGGCTATGCGAAGCATTATCCGGATGAGCTGTCGGGAGGAATGAGGCAGCGAGTAGGCTTGGCGCGTGCCTTAGCCACTAATGCCGATATTCTGCTAATGGATGAAGCTTTTTCCGCGCTTGACCCGTTGATTCGATATGAAATGCAAGATCAACTGCTCAGCCTACAAAACGACCTGCAGAAAACAGTCATCTTTGTTACCCACGATATCGATGAAGCATTACGTTTAGGTCAACATATTGTGATTTTGCGCGATGGCTTGGTAGAGCAAGCGGGTAGTCCAGAAGAAATTATCGAGAACCCAATCAACGACTACGTACATCGATTTGTAGAAAAGCGGGTATAAAAAACAGACTGGTTGGTGTGCCACCTATCGCTTCGAGGGGGGCGATGGGTAACGATCGCTAAGCATTTGAGCTGATTAACAAAATGCCTTGGTCGCTAAGCGTTGTATTCCTGCTTGACAGCTAAGTATTTTATTGCTTAGCCAAGCTTTTCTATGTTAAATTAGATAGCTTAGCTATTTTGCCTATGGTGAAATTAGCTATTAATGAAGGTTCTGTATACATTAAGTATGCCTAATCAGTAAATAGCCCCGACCAATCGTAGTTGGGAATGGAGAAAAAGATGTCGAACTCGACACCTGTGCCTGCCGCATGGCGGCTGGGCCTTGTTGGGCGCAAAGTCGGCATGACTCGCATTTTTACCGAAGACGGTGAATCCGTACCGGTAACAGTGCTAGACGTGTCAAACAACCGCGTAACCCAAATCAAGTCGCCCGAAGCTGATGGCTATGCTGCCGTTCAAGTAGCATATGGCACACGTCGCGCAACTCGCGTAAATAAAGCTGCCGCTGGACACTTCGCTAAAGCGGGTGTTGAAGCTGGTAGTATTCTTAAAGAATTTCGCCTAGATCCTGCAAAAGCTGCCGAGCACACCGCTGGTGCTGTATTGGCTGTGGATAGCATTTTCGAAGTGGGTCAGAAAGTTGACGTTACAGGTACCAGCATCGGTAAAGGTTTTGCCGGTACGATCAAACGCCACAACTTCTCCGGTCAGCGCCGTTCACACGGTAACTCGATTTCACACCGAGTACCCGGCTCTATCGGTATGGCCCAAGATCCTGGTCGTGTTTTCCCAGGTAAGAAAATGGCAGGTCACATGGGTGCTGTAACCCGCACAGTCCAAAATCTAGATATCGTTCGCGTTGACGCCGAGCGTGGTCTGCTATTGGTGCGTGGCGCAGTACCTGGTCACAAGAATGGCGACGTAGTAGTACGTCCCGCTATCAAGAAAGGAGCTTAATTATGGAACTCAAGCTTCTGAATGATCAGGGTCAGGCTGATTCTACGGTTGCTGCATCCGATGTGGTTTTTGGTCGCGAATTCAATGAAGCGCTCGTACACCAAATCGTCGTAGCATTCCAAGCCAACGCACGTAGTGCCAACAGCAAACAGAAAAGTCGTGGTACGGTTTCGCACAGTACACGTAAGCCCTGGAAGCAAAAAGGTACAGGCCGTGCTCGTGCCGGTATGACATCTTCCCCATTGTGGCGTGGAGGCGGTCGCGCTTTCCCGAACACTGGCGAAGAGAATTACAGCCACAAAGTTAACAAAAAAATGTACCGCGCAGGTCTGCGCTCCATTTTGTCTCAGTTGGCTCGTGAAGACCGTATTGCCGTAGTAGATTCTTTTGCGCTCGAAGCACCTAAAACCAAATTGGCTGCGACGAAACTGAAAGAGATGGGTTTAGAGTCTGTGTTGATTATCACCGACGCATTCGACGAAAACCTGTACCTCGCTACACGTAACCTGCCTCACGTTGCTGTGGTCGAACCGCGTTATGCTGATCCTGTTTCGCTGATCCACTTCAAAAAAGTGTTGATCACCAAGGCGGCTATCGCTCAACTTGAGGAGATCTTAGGATGAACGCAGAACGCTTACTTCAAGTCATCCTGGCTCCAGTCATCACTGAAAAAGCCACGATGGTAGCTGAGCAAAATCAGCAAATCGCATTCCGTGTTGCAGCTGATGCTACAAAACCTGAAATCAAGGCCGCTGTAGAGCAGTTGTTCAAGGTTGAAGTCGAGTCCGTACAAGTTCTTAACCAGAACGGTAAATCGAAACGCTTTGGTCGTTTTGAAGGCCGTCGCCGCAACGAGCGTAAAGCCTACGTGTCGCTCAAGCCGGGTCAGGAACTCGACTTTAGTGAGGTGAACTAATATGGCACTCGTTAAAGTAAAACCAACGTCTGCTGGTCGTCGCGGTATGATCAAAGTGGTGCATTCCGAGTTACACAAGGGTGCTCCATACGCTCCATTGCTGGAGAAAAAATCGCGCACAGCGGGTCGTAACAACAACGGTCACATTACTGTACGCCACCGTGGTGGTGGTCATAAACAGCATTACCGTATTGTTGATTTCCGTCGCAATAAAGATGGTATTCCTGCGAAAGTAGAACGTATCGAATACGATCCAAACCGTACTGCCCACATTGCTTTGTTGTGTTATGCAGATGGTGAGCGTCGTTACATCATTGCTCCTCGTGGTCTCGAAGTTGGTGCAACATTGTTGTCCGGCCAAGATGCTCCGATTCGCGCTGGTAACACATTGCCAATCCGTAACATCCCAATTGGTGCAACGATTCACTGCATCGAAATGTTGCCTGGTAAAGGTGCGCAAATGGCTCGCTCGGCTGGTGCTTCCGCCGTATTGCTGGCCCGCGACGGTTCCTACTCCCAAGTGCGTCTGCGCTCGGGTGAAGTACGTCGTGTACACATCGATTGCCGTGCCACCATTGGTTCGGTAAGCAATGAAGACAATATTTTGCGACAAATTGGTAAAGCTGGTGCCACTCGTTGGCGCGGTGTACGTCCTACCGTTCGTGGTGTTGCCATGAACCCGATCGATCACCCACACGGTGGTGGTGAAGGTCGTACGGGCGAAGGCCGTGAGCCAGTTAGTCCATGGGGTACTCCTGCTAAGGGCTACCGCACCCGCCGTAACAAACGCACAGACAATATGATTGTCTCGCGTCGCAAGCGCAAGTAAGGGGCGAACACATGTCACGTTCGATTAAAAAAGGCCCATTTGTAGACGAGCATCTCATTCAGAAAGTAGATGCTGCTGTCGCGGGCAACGATAGACGGCCGATCAAAACCTGGTCACGCCGCTCAACCATTCTGCCTGAGTTCATCGGGCTGACGATTGCCGTGCATAATGGCCGTCAACATATTCCTGTTTACATTAACGAGAATATGGTTGGTCACAAGCTTGGTGAATTCGCATTGACTCGCACATTTAAGGGTCATATTGCGGATAAGAAGTCACGGAGATAAGCAATGGAAACCACTGCAACGATTCGTGGAGTGCGTATTTCAGCTCAGAAGGCACGCTTGGTCGCGGACATGATCCGTGGCAAGTCAGTGTCTCAAGCCTTAAATACCCTGACTTTCACTCCCAAGAAAGCCGCTGGCATTATCAAAAAAGCGCTTGAGTCCGCTATTGCTAATGCTGAACATAATGACGGTGCCGATATCGATGAGCTACGTGTAACCACAGTTTATGTGGACAAGGGGCAGTCATTGAAACGTTTTTCCGCACGCGCTAAAGGCCGCGGTAACCGTATCGAGAAGCAGACTTGCCACATCGTGGTCAAGGTCGGCGCTTAAGGAGTCACAATGGGACAAAAAGTTCACCCAATTGGGTTCCGCCTCGCAGTTAACCGCAACTGGAGCTCTCGTTGGTATGCAGACCACAACGAGTTCGCTGGTATGCTGGCTGACGATATCCGCGTACGCGAATACCTCAAGAAAAAACTCAAGAACGCTTCGGTTGGTCGCGTTGTTATTGAGCGTCCTAACAAAAACGCACGCATCACTATTTACTCCGCTCGTCCGGGCGTAGTAATTGGTAAGCGTGGTGAAGACATCGAGAACCTGAAAGTTGATCTTCAGCGTTTGATGGGCGTACCTGTACACGTCAATATCGAAGAAATTCGTAAACCTGAAACTGATGCTCAGCTGGTTGCTGACTCCATTGCTCAGCAATTGGAAAAGCGTATTCAGTTCCGTCGTGCAATGAAACGTGCGATGCAAAACGCCATGCGTCTTGGTGCTCAAGGTATCAAAATCATGAGCGCAGGTCGTTTGAACGGTATCGAGATTGCTCGTAGCGAATGGTATCGCGAAGGCCGTGTGCCTCTGCATACATTGCGTGCAAACATCGATTACGCTACAGCCGAAGCACATACCACTTACGGTATTATCGGTATCAAAGTTTGGGTTTATAAAGGCGATATGCTTCCTAACGGCGAAATGCCCGTAGAGACAGCAGCTCCAGAAGATCGTCGTAACCGTCGTCCACGTGGAGATCGCCCAGAAGGCCGTCGTCCAGGTCGTGGTCGTGGTCCACGTCGTGACGCTTCTGCAGCGCCTGCGCCTGAAGGAGAATAACTATGTTGCAACCCTCTCGCAGAAAGTATCGCAAAGAGCACAAAGGACGTAACACCGGTCTAGCCACACGTGGAGCGCAAGTTTCATTTGGCGAGTTTGGCCTGAAAGCCACCGGTCGCGGTCGTTTGACAGCACGTCAGATTGAAGCTGCTCGTCGTGCGATTAACCGTCACATTAAACGTGGTGGCCGCATCTGGATCCGTATCTTCCCAGACAAACCTATTTCGCAGAAACCTGCCGAAGTACGTATGGGTAGTGGTAAAGGTAATCCAGAGTTTTGGGTCGCTGAAATTCAACCAGGCAAAGTCTTGTACGAAATGGAAGGTGTTAGCGAAGAGTTAGCACGTGAAGCATTCCGTCTGGCTGCCGCTAAGCTGCCGATTTCGACGACATTCGTGTCGCGTCAGATTGGTGCTTAAGGAGATCTCATGAAAGCCAGTGAACTCCGTTCAAAAGAAACCGCCGAGCTCCAAGCCGAGCTCGAGAGTCTGCTGAAAGCACAATTCAGTCTGCGTATGCAGCGTGCAACTCAGCAGCTTTCCAACACCAGCCAGCTATCTAAAGTGCGCCGCGATATTGCTCGTGTACGTACAGTAATGGCTGAGAACGCAGGAAAGTAAGATGAGCGAAACGCAAACAACAGAAGTCGCAAAGAAGCGCCAGCGTACTTTGCAAGGACGTGTGGTAAGTACCAAAATGGATAAAACCGTGGTTGTGCTCGTAGAGCGCCGCGTGAAGCATCCTTTATATGGCAAAATTATCATCCGTACTAACAAGTACAAAGCGCATGACGAGACCAACCAGTACAACGAAGGCGATGTAGTAGAAATCGCTGAAGGTCGTCCTATTAGCCGCGATAAATCGTGGACAGTAGTTCGTCTGGTAACGGCAGCTCGCGTTATTTAATGCGCTAAGTGTCCTCGCGGCACTTAAGAATAAAAGCCCGGCATTTGTTGCAAATGCCGGGCTTTTTCTATGTTTGGCCGTTTTTGATTGGGTTGTCAGCCGCCTTAAGCAGACAGCTGGGGCTTCAAATGTCGTTTAAGCCGGATTCCAGACTTTGTCGTACCGTACTTAAATGGGTGCGCATGGCGTCGGCAGCCCTAGCCGGGTCACGCTGTTGAATCGCTTCAACAATATGCTGGTGTTGTTGGCTGTAATGCATACGTGTCGCGTGATCGAGTGCAACGCGTCGTAGGCGGCCCCATTGGGTTTGCAGGCGGGCAGCGGTTAACACTTGAGAGAAGTGTTGCAGCAAGCGATTGTGGGTGGCGGAAGCAAGCATTTCATGGAATCGGCTGTCGCCTTGTTCCCACTCAGGGTAGGAACGAGCGTTATGGCTTTGTTCATAACTTTGTACCAGCATCTGTATGTCGTGTGTGCTGGCGTGAGTGGCTGCTGTGGCGGCAATAGCCGGTTCCAGTACGTAGCGGGCTGTCATCAGCTCTAGTGGGCTTACTTGTAAAGCGATAGCGTCATCGCTTTTACCACTATCTAAAACAATGGTGCCCCGGCCTGGCACCCGTTCGATGATGCCTTCACGCTCTAATTGCGCAAGCGCTTCCCGCACAACACGTCGGCTTACATCCAGCTGAGCCGCTAACTCACGTTCGGGCGCAAGTTTATAGCCGGGGCCGTGTTCGGGCAGTGAAAGTTTGTCCTTTAGGTATTGAACAACGTAGTCGGCACGACGTGTCATGGGACGAGAGATAGACGAGCTCATGGTGTGATCGTTCAAAAACCGGTTAACACTTAAGCGCTGCGCAGGGCAGTTAGTAGCATGTTGACCGCATTAAAGAACAAGAATGCGGCAAAGGCGAAACGCAGATACTTGGGATTAATAGAGTGGGCAATACGGGCGCCGATGGGTGCAAAATAGCCAGTAACCGGAATCAGAATAGCAAAGGCAATTAAGTTAACGTAGCCGATGCTAAAAGGGGGCAAATTGGGTTGCCCAAGGCCAGCTAGAAAGGCACCAATGGTGCCGGGGATAGAAATGACCAGCCCCGCTGCTGCGGCAGTACCGACGGCCCTACGGATGGGGTAGCGGTAAAAGCTAAGCAACGGCACGGTTAAGCTGCCTCCACCAATACCCATAATCGAAGATAGCCCACCCACGGCAATGCCTGATGTCCAACGTATTGGGCCTTTAGGCAAGTTACCGGTCTCATCGTTTTTACCGGATGGGCCTAATAGCATGTAGACGGCGATAAGAAAGGTAATGGCTGAAAACACAAAGGTAAGCTGAACCGATTCGATGCTGCTAAACAGGCTCATGCCGATCACCGTACCAACTAATAGCCAAGGCCCCCAGCTTTTTAGTAGCGCTATGTCGACAGACTGTTTGGCGTAATGGGCCCGGGTGGACGAGATGGCGGTAGCCACAATGGTGGATAGCGAGGTACCCACGGCAACGTGCATGCGTACAGCCGGATCAAAATCTAAGGCGGTGAACAGGTAGAACATGACGGGTACCAATACGATACCGCCACCCACGCCAAGTAAACCCGCGATGATGCCTGCCACAACACCCGCAATGAGCATGGCGCCGATGAAGTACACGTAGATCTCAGTAGTGAATTCCATTGTCTGATTGGTTCAGTTAATAAAGCTATATGGTATCAAAAAGGTTCACTTATGCAGTAGAATATCGGTAGTGTTGCAAATAAGTGATAGATTTTATTTACGTTAAACAACCTATATGTAGGCTAAACAGGGGGTTAAGGGCAACAATAAACAAAAGGGACCAATGTTCAATTTGGTACCTTTGGTCCCTTTGGCGCCTTGGTGGCCGGTAGGGGTAGATGGTGATGCACACAAACTAAATGGGCCAAGCAAATAGCTTGGCCCACCTGAGCTGCCTGTGCAGCATCTTCCAATATAAGAAGCCTTTGTTACTTATGCAGCCACTAGATCGGGTAAGGGCTGTACGTCGAGTTGTGGCTGGACGCTTAAGTCGAGATCGGGGTATTCGTCAATAATCTGACCATACCAATGTAGTTGCTTAGCCAGTGCCGCTACGGGGCCAACAATCAGCAAAGATGGTGAGCTGAATCCATGCTGGGAGGCATAGTGGTGGGCTTGGTCTAGTCGAGTTAGTAAGGTGCGTTGCTGGGGTCGTGAACCGTTCTCAACAATGGCGCACGGGGTGGTGGCTTCGCGACCGTTTTCCACAAGCATTTGGTTAAATTGTGCAATTTGCTTCAGACCCATGTAAACCACCAAGGTTTGTGTGGGGTCGCACAGGCTGGTCCAGTCGTTAATGTGGGCGTCTTCTTTACGGTGAGCCGTAACGAACTGCACCGATTGAGCGTATTCGCGGTGGGTAAGGGGAATACCACTGTACGCAGCACACGCCAAGGCGGCAGTAATGCCCGGCACCACTTGGTAGGGCACATTGTGCTCACGCAGAAACTGTAGCTCTTCGCCACCACGACCGAAAATAAAGGCATCGCCGCCTTTTAAGCGCACTACCGTTTGGCCTTGTTGGGCGTAGTCGCGCATTAACTGGTGGATGCGGGCCTGCGTGGCGTGGTGGTCCTCGCCAACTTGTTTACCCACATGAATTTGTGTGGCATCGCGACGGGCGAGTTCGAGAATGGCCGGGTCTACCAAACGATCGTACAGAATAACGTCGGCTAAATTCAGTGCTCGCAACGCATGCAGGCTAAGTAAACCGGGATCGCCTGGGCCTGCGCCCACTAAAATGACCTGCCCTTTGAGGGTAGGTTGTTCGACTTCAAGCGCTTCGTTTAATAACGCTTCAGCTTGTTCGGGCTGTTGAGCTTTAACCGCTTCGGCAACAGGGCCGTCAAGAACCCAGTCGTAGAAGGCTCTGCGTGGCGCTAAAGCGGGTAGTTTTTGTTTGATACGGTTGCGATAGCGTTGGGCCAATTCAGCAATGGCACCGATGGAATGATCCACCATGGTTTCGATTTGGGCGCGTACGCGTCGGGCTACCATAGGGGCCGCACCCGAGGACGAAATGGCAATCGTAACGGGTGAGCGATCAACAATGGCGGGTACCTGAAAGCTTGATAGGCCAGCGTTATCAACTACATTACTGAACAAGCGTCTAGCGTCAGCGTGTGCAGCAATTTGGGTGTTAAGGTCTAAATCGTCGGTTGCGGCGACCACTAACCAGATATTGTTTAAGTCGCTTTCTTCGTAGGCACCAAGGCGCACCTGCAGTTGGCCTTGTTGTGCGAGTTCGTCGATGGTGGCGTTCACGCGTTTAGCCACCACCTTGATGATGGCTCCGGCGTTCTGCAGTAAGTGAATTTTACGTGCGGCGATCTCGCCGCCGCCCACCACCAATACTGGGCGACCTTCCAGATTGGCAAAAAGAGGGAATAAAGCCATGACTACACCGTTTCCAGTACCAGCGGAATTAAGCGCTGGGTGGGTTGGTCGATAATCTGTGCACGCAGCAGAAAATCACCAAAGTATTCGTCTTGATGGCGTTCGGCGCTGTAGCGAGCGAATAGGCCATCTAGATGCGTAAGGATTTCTGCCTCGTCGATGTTTTGCTGGTACACCACGTTCAGGCGCTCACCTTTAAAGTTGGCACCCAAGCGTAAGTCGTAACGTCCGGGGGCACGACCTACCAAGGCAATTTCGGCCAGATAGGGGCGGGCGCAACCGTTAGGGCAGCCGGAAATACGGAAGACGATTTCTTGTTCTAACAAGCCGTACTTGTCGAGTAAGGCATCGAGCTTAGGCAAAATAACAGGCGCATAACGTTCGCTTTCGGCCATGGCCAGTGCGCAAGTGGGCAGGGCCACACAGGCAATGGTGTTGCGTGCAATACCGCTTTGCGTTTTGTACGCATCCAGTTTGTATTGCTCGACCAAGGCGTCGATTTGTGCTTTGTCTTCGCTTGCTACGTCGGCAATGATTAAGTTCTGGTTACAAGTAAGGCGGAAATGACCCGTGTGCACTTTGGCAATTTCACGCAAGCCAGTTTGTAGTGGGGCGTCTGGGCGATCAATAACGCGTCCAGAGTTGATGCGTAAGCCTAAGTGCCATCTTCCGGTGTGATCTTCAACCCAGCCGAATTGGTCGCCATTGCGCTCAAAGTTCCATGCTTTGGGTGATTGCAGTGTAATGCCTGCGCGCGCTTCTACCTGCTCTTTAAACCAGTCGGCACCCAGTCGATCGACGGTGTATTTTAGGCGGGCGTAGCGACGCTCTTCGCGATTACCGTGATCTCGTTGCAAAGTTAGTACCGCTTCGGCTGCCGGAATAACTTCGTCTAGCGTGACAAAGCCCAATACGCTACCCAAACGAGCATAGGTGGTGTCGTCGCCGTGTGTGGCACCCATGCCACCGCCTACGGTTAAGTTAAAACCGATAAGCTCATCGTTTTCGATGATGGCGATAAAGCCCATATCTTGAGCAAAGATATCCACATCGTTGGTGGGTGGGATGGTAAGGCCAATTTTAAACTTACGCGGTAAATAGGTTTTACCGTAAAGCGGCTCGACTTCTTCGTTGCTGTCGTGGCTTAGCTCTTCCACCTTCTTTCCGTCTAACCAGATCTCAGCGTAGGCTGAGGTTTTAGGCAGGAAGTGATCCGATATTTTTTGTGCCCAAGCGAAGACGGCGGCGTGATGCTGCGACAGTAGGGGGTTAGATACGCTAACCACCTGACGGTTCACGTCGCCACAGGCAGCAATGGTGGTGGCATTGGCTTGGTTAATGCCCTGCATCAGCTTTTTTAGATTGCGCTTCAGTACACCGTGCCACTGAAAGGTTTGACGGGTCGTGATGCGCAAGCCGAACTCGGCATAGTCTTGGGCGATTTGATCAAAGATAAGCCACTGTTCAGGGCTAACCACACCGCCCGGCAAGCGAGCGCGTATCATGAAGCTGTGAGCAGGCTCGAGCTTTTGCTTGCGGCGCTCGTCGCGCAGGTCGCGGTTGTCTTGCTGATAACTGCCGTGGAACTTCAACAGTAAATTATCGTTGTGGCTGATTGCGCCGGTTAGCGGATCGTTAAGGCCCTCGGCAATGGTGCCACGTAAGTAATTGCTGTCGATTTTAAGCTGTTCAAGCGGGGCAATTTTATTGGTCATGATTATCTTCTAATAAACGTCACGGGCGTAGCGGCCTTGGGCGCTAAGCTCGTCAATCCACTGGCGCGCAGCGTCTTCATCTAAGCCGCCTTCACGTTGTGCGATTTGCTGTAGGGTGTTGTGTACGTCTTTGGCCATATGATTGGCGTCGCCGCAAACATAAATGTGTGCACCGCTTTGGATCCATTCATAGACCTCGGTGGCGTGCTCAAGCAATTTATGTTGCACGTACACTTTTTCTTCCTGATCTCTGGAGAACGCAACATCTAAGCGGCTAAGTTGGCCTTCTTCGATGGCTCGTTGCCACTCGGTTTGATAGAGGAAATCGGTAGTGAAGTGCGGGTTACCAAAAAATAACCAGCTACGCCCGCTAGCTTCCTGTACGCTGCGCTCTTGTACAAAGGCACGGAACGGTGCAATGCCGGTACCTGGACCAATCATAATGATGTCTTTGGACGGGTCTTCGGGTAGACGGAAGCGTGAGTTGGCATCAACAAACACCAATACCTCGTCGCCTTCGGTTA
>DATGRU010000292.1:0-6725 GCA_035303295.1 Paenalcaligenes sp. | reverse complement strand
GAAAAGCCTGAAGCGGTAGTGAAGCGTTTGTATGGGGCTGATGCGGCACAGATGATCGCGCGCTACCCCGATGATGTAACGGCGTTTATTTTGGGTGTAGAGTTAGAAGACTATCTAATTGTTGCGAACACCGTAGACGAGCTGTGGGAGGAAACCATCGACTGTTTCGAGGCCCCTCAGTTGGCGGATTTCCCTTACGACGATATGCCGTTTGAGGATATTGAAGGCTTTTATCACTGGGCCGACGAGCAACTACAAGCCCATCATCCCGACTATGCTCTGATTGAGTTTGGGCAACATTACAGCTTTGAGTTTCAGCTTATTTTAATTCGCCGTAATGCGGTTGAAACGGTACTTTCTTTGTGCCAAGGCTTAGGCATTCATGCCCAGCCTTGTGCCTAAACAGACTTGATGCCAGCACTACAACGCCAAGACGTTATCGTGCTGGCCAAATAGGGCATAACTTAAGCACGCATCGCTGCTAAGGTCTCAAGCACTTCAGACACCTGATCTGCAGCAATACAGGCTACACGTTTATCATCTATTTTTACCAAAGCCTGATCGTTGCTTAATTCGAAGTCGCTTACAGCGCTAAAGGCCAACAGCGCTTTTTGCGCCATACCGGCAGCGCGCGGATCAGCAAAGGCCTCGGATACCAACAGCTCTGCCCCTTTTGCGTCGAGCAAACGGAAGCGAAAGCCATCCGCCTCACGGAAACTAACAAAACGACCTTTACGTACGGCTTCAGCTTGGGCTGGCGACGCTTTTTGCGTTGTGCGTGCGTGACGTAAGCCAATCGCTTCACGTACCTGTTGAATCAAAGGCGTAGCTTGTGCACGGGCTTTACGGGCCCCTTCTTGCAGAATATCTTCAATATGATCGGGCTTCGCCATCAACTGAACATAACGTTCCCGCATGGGGCTAAGCACGTCGTTTAGCAGATCAAATAATTGCTGCTTTGCTTCACCCCAACCCAAACCTTGGGCTAAGTCATCTTTAAACTGCTCGGTTTGTGCTGAGCTACCAAAGGCTCGATACAAGGGGTACAACATCGACGCTTCTGCATCTTTAGCTTCACCGGGGGCTTTAGAGTCGGTAACAATACGCATCACAGCCGACTTCAAGCCTTTTTCACCCCCTTCAAAAAGAGGAATGGTGTTGTCATAGCTCTTAGACATCTTGCGACCATCTAAGCCGGGCAAGGTGGCTACGCTGTCTTCAATCAAGGCTTGCGGCAAGGTGAAAATCTCGGCACCGCCACCGTATAAATGGTTAAAGCGCTGCGCAATATCACGGGCCATTTCAATGTGTTGAATTTGATCACGCCCTACGGGTACCTGATGCGCATTAAACATCAAAATATCGGCCGCCATCAGCACGGGGTAGCAATACAAACCCATGGTGATGCCATCATCGGGATCTACATTGCGAGCAATGTTTTGATCTTGAGAAGCCTTATAGGCATGGGCTCGGTTCATTAGCCCTTTAGCGGTAACGCAGCTTAGTATCCAGTTTAGTTCGGGAATTTCTGGCACATCCGACTGGCGATAAAAAGTAACGTTATCGGTATCCAAACCTGCCGCAATCCATGTTGCAGCAATAGCCAGCCTAGACTGGGCCACTCGCTCGGGGTCGTCACATTTAATTAATGCGTGGTAGTCGGCCATAAAAAAGAACGCATCATTGCCTTCGATTTTACTGGCCTGAATAGCGGGACGAATCGCCCCCACATAGTTGCCTAAATGCGGAATGCCCGTTGTGGTAATGCCGGTAAGTATACGAGTAGCCATCGAGTTAGAAGACGATTAATTCATGAATGGAAATAGGGATTATAAGGTAGTGGTACTGCGACGCTCGTGTTCAAGGTATTCCTTAGACTGCATTTCCATCAAACGGGAAATCGTGCGGTGAAATTCCGACGCCATCGGACCATCGATATACAATTCGTCGGGTAGGCACTCAGCCGAAATAATTAACTTAACGTGGTGGTCGTACAGCACATCCACGAGCCATGTAAAGCGTCGTGCCGCCGATGCGTCTCGCACCTTCATTTGCGGTACGTCAGACAAAATAATCGTTTGATAGCGATTGGCCAGTTCTAAGTAATCGTTCTGTGAACGAGGCCCCTGACACAGCGTTTCAAACGTGAACCATACCACGCTACCGCTATTCGCTACGGTAGGCAATTCGCGCCCTTCAAGTTCAATAATGGGCTCCAACGGTGCTGTATCACTTAAGCGCTCAAACGCCGCGTGTAATTGCGCGGTGGTTTGCTCATTAAGCGGGGTTAAATACATCGGCACCTGTTCCAGCGTGCGTCGTCGGTAATCTACCCCAGCATCCACATTCACCACGTCCATACGTTGTTTGATTAACGCAATCGCGGGCAAGATACGGTCACGATGCAGGCCATCGGGATACAACCGGTGCGGCTCGTAGTTGGACGTCATCACAAAGCAGGTACCACGCTCGAACAAGCCCAACAATAGCTTATGCAATATCATGGCATCAGCAATATCGGAGACGTGGAACTCGTCAAAACAAATCAGACGGTAGCGCTGTGATATGGTCTGCGCCACGCTGTCTAAGGGGTCGGCTTGGCCCCCTAAGGCCTTTAACTGTTGATGCACACTACGCATGAACTCGTGAAAGTGTAGACGGCGCTTTTCTTTAATCGGTACGCTTTGATAAAAAGCATCCATTAAAAAACTTTTCCCACGCCCTACCCCGCCCCACAGGTAAACACCTTTAGGGGGCTGTACTTTGCTTAACCAGCGGCGTAATACCGAGCTTTGGGTTTTTTCATACGCCACCAGCTCATCGGAAAATTGCTGCAGGCGCTGCAATGCCAGACTTTGTGCCTCGTCGGCTTCATAACCGCGCTCTGCAAGCGCTTTTTCATAATACTGGGTAACAGGCATAATCGAATCAACAAAAAGTTAACGGTTTCGCATCACTAGGAACGGGCTTGCCGCCACAACAACACCAAGCCAAGCTCACATCATGCATAAAAAAAGCAGGCCATCACAGCCTGCTTTTCACAGCGTGAACACGCCAACTAGAAGTTGACCGAACGCTTATCAACTGCCAAAGCAGCTTCTTTCACGGCTTCAGACAGGGTTGGGTGCGCATGGCAAATACGGGCAATGTCTTCTGCAGCGCCACGGAATTCCATGATAACCACGGCCTCTGCAATCAACTCGGAAGCGGTTGGACCAATAATATGCACGCCTAATACTTCGTCGGTTTTTGCATCGGCCAACACTTTCACAAAGCCAGCCGTGTTACCCAAAGCGCGAGCACGACCATTCGCCATAAAGGGGAAACGACCCGAGCGGTATTCACGACCATCTTGCTTTAACTGCTGCTCAGTTTTACCCACCCACGCGATTTCAGGCGAGGTGTAGATAACCCAAGGTACAGTATTAAAGTTGACATGCGGCTGCTGGCCCGCAATACGCTCGGCCACGGCCACGCCTTCGGCTTCGGCTTTGTGAGCCAGCATTGGGCCACGTACTACGTCGCCCACCGCCCACACACCGGGAAGGTTGGTGCGGCAATCGTCGTCTACAACGACAAAACCACGCTCATCCACTTTTAAGCCTACCGTGTCAGCACCCAAACCGTCGGTGTTAGGCACACGACCAATAGACACAATTAGCTGGTCAACTTCGAGCTTCTTCTCTTTACCTTCAGTATTGGTGTAGTTAACTGTCACGCCCTTAGCAGCACTTTTAACTTCACCCACTTTAACACCAACTTCGATCTCTAGATCTTGCTTGGTGAACTCTTTAAAAGCCTCTTTCGCCACATCACGGTCTACAGCGGCTAAGAACTCAGGCGCACCTTCTAGAACGGTGACTTCCGCACCCAAACGACGCCAAACACTACCCAATTCAAGACCGATTACACCGGCACCAATGATACCCAGCTTTTTAGGCACACGCTTTAAACGCAGCGCACCGTCGTTGGACACGATTTTTTCTTCGTCAAACGGCACATCGGGCAATTGACGAGCACTGGAACCGGTGGCAACTAAAATATTTTTGGCAATCAGCTCTTCAGCATCCGGCCCTTCCACGTTAATTGACCAGCCTGCATCCACTTTAGCGTTAAACGACGCCTTGCCGTGGAAGAACGATACCTTGTTCTTTTTCAGCAAGTACAAAATGCCTTGGTTGTTTTGCTTCACGATGCCGTCTTTACGACCCAATAGCTTATCTAGCTTAAGTTCTAAGCCTTTTACTTCGATACCGTGCTCGGAGAACTGCTCGTCGGCTTGCTCGTAATGCTCAGACGATTGCAATAACGCTTTAGAAGGAATACACCCTACGTTCGTGCACGTACCACCGGGGGCGGCTTTACCGTCCTCATCAGACCATGCATCCACACATGCCACACTCATACCCAATTGCGCAGCACGAATCGCGCCAACGTAACCGCCAGGACCTGCTCCAATCACGACCAAATCAAATTGCTTTGCCATATTTTTACCTTTTTAGTGCACACCGGGACGGCCGCAACCGATCGTTGGGCGGCCTCGCTTCAAGCGTGCTTCAATAAGAACGGCCAGATGCTTATGCGTCTGGCCGACAGTATAAAAACTTAACCAGATGAGAATAAACGATTAGATGTTCAACAGCAAACGCTGTGGATCTTCTAACGCTTCTTTCATGGCAACCAACGATAGCACGGCTTCGCGACCATCAATGATACGATGGTCGTAAGACAATGCCAGATAGTTCATCGGACGAATAACGATTTGCCCGTTCTCGACCACTGGACGCTCTTTGGTGGCATGAATACCCAAAATTGCAGATTGGGGTGGGTTGATGATCGGTGTGGACAACATCGAACCAAACACACCACCGTTAGAGATAGAGAACGTACCACCGGTGAGCTCTTCCAAGGTGAGCTTACCATCACGTGCACGGGCACCAAAGTCAGCAATCTGCTGTTCAATTTCGGCGATAGAGAGTTGGTCGGCATTACGCAAAACTGGAACCACCAAACCGCGTGGGCTGCCCACCGCGATACCGATATCGAAGTAACCGTGGTAGATGATGTCAGTGCCATCTACCGACGCGTTCACGATGGGATACTTTTTCAGTGCAGCCACTGCCGCTTTCACAAAGAAAGAGGTAAAGCCCAGTTTCACACCGTGTTCTTTCTCGAACTGATCTTTGTACTGTTTACGCAGGTCTAGAATTGCCTGCATATTTACTTCGTTAAACGTGGTCAGAATAGCGTTGTCTTGCTGCGATTGTAGTAGGCGCTCGGCAACACGGGCACGCAAACGGCTCATTGGTACGCGCTGCTCAGGACGGCCATCCAACGACAATGTGGGGGCTGACGCTGCCGGAGCAGCCGCTTTAGCGACGCCAGCTTGGGCTCGGTTGGCATCTTCTTTAGTAATACGACCACCACGGCCTGTACCGGTAACGCTTTCCACTTCGATCCCTTTTTCTGTCAAGATTTTGGCAGCAGCCGGTGAAGCAGCACTAACCGATGCGGAGGCTTCAGTGCTAGCAGCTGCTGGTGCAGCTTCGACAGCAGGCGCAGCCTCTTCGGCTGGGGCAGCCGTTACGGTTGCGGTGGCTGCGCTATCAATACGCGCCAACACTTCACCTGCCAAAACGGTAGCACCGTCTGCTTTAACAATTTCTGTTAATACACCCGAGGCAGGTGCTGGCACTTCCAACACCACTTTATCGGTTTCCACTTCAATTAGAATTTCGTCAGCACTAACCGCTTCACCCGGTTGTTTTTTCCACTCAAGCAAGGTTGCTTCAGAAACTGATTCAGAAAGTTGGGGAACGAGAACGTCAGTAATAGCCATGATATTTTTTCCGTAAATAGTAGTAATCGGTCTGAATGCGCAAATTATTTAGTCAACGAAAAGCCTTTGATACGTGGCGAAAACGCTTGTTCCAACAGCGCTTTCTGCTGTTCTTGGTGTTTCGCTAAGTACCCTACTGCTGGCGAAGCCGAAGCGGCACGACCGGCGTAGGACAATTTCTGGCCTTCTGACATATTTTCAAAGAGGTGATGCTGGATGTAGAACCAAGCCCCTTGGTTCTGTGGTTCATCCTGCACCCAAACCACTTCGCGTAAGTTCTCATACTTCTGCAATTCAGTTTGGAATGCTTTGTGCGCAAAAGGATACAGCTGCTCAACGCGCACAATGGCTACATCGTTACGCTTCTGCTCTTCTCGTGCGGCAACTAAATCGTAATACACCTTACCTGAACACACGAGCAGGCGTGTGACATCGCTAGATTGGATAGCACTATCGGTTTCACCGATAACCGGCATAAAGTGTCCCTCGGACAAATCAGTCAGAGGTGATGTAGCCGCTTTATGACGCAACAATGATTTCGGCGTCAGCAGAATAAGCGGCTTACGGAAAGGACGAATCATCTGTCGACGCAGCACGTGGAAAATTTGCGCGCCGTTAGTGGGTTGAATCACTTGGATATTGTTATCTGCACACAACTGCAGGAAACGCTCGAGACGGGCCGAAGAGTGCTCTGGACCTTGGCCTTCGTAACCATGCGGCAACATCATTGTTAAGCCGCAATGACGGCCCCACTTCGCTTCACCCGAAGTAATGAACTGGTCAATAACAACCTGCGCACCGTTTACGAAGTCACCAAACTGCGCTTCCCAAATCGTCAGAATATTGGGTTCGGCTGATGCATAACCGTATTCGAACGCCAGTACGG
>DATGRU010000291.1:0-2089 GCA_035303295.1 Paenalcaligenes sp. | reverse complement strand
TCCAGTGGTAGGTAGCCAATTCAGCGGTGGCTAAGCCAATGGTGTAGCCATCGGCGCGGGCACGGCTAATGGCAGTGTGACCAATAACGCCACCTGCACCGGCACGGTTTACCACGTTTACGGGTTTGCCCAGTTCTTTTTCCAAGCCTGTGGCTAAGAAACGAGCAACAGCATCGGTACCACCACCAGAGGCCCAAGGCACAATCAGTTGAATGGGACGCTCGGGGTACTGAGCCAGTGCAGCGGTGGATACGCTAAGGCTGCTAAGTAAAGCGGCGGCAGCAAGGTATACGGTTTTCTTTTTCATGTAGTGTCTCCTGACGAACACGGTTCCCTCTTTGCAGAGAAACAAATCGCTTGAGGGGTTTAAGTTTTTGAAGGGTTAGTAAGTGGCTCGGCCACCAGAAAGATCAAAAATCGCACCGGTGTTGAAGGTGCAGGCTGCAGAACAAAGCCATGCCATCATTTCAGCCACTTCATCGACGGTGCCCAGACGTTTCATTGGGCTTTTGTCGATCATGGTTTGCACATGACTAGCGGACATTTGTTTCAGTAAATCGGTTTCAACGGCTGCGGGCGCGATGGCGTTGGCCAGCACCGAGGAGTTAGCCAGTTCTTTACCTAAGGATTTGGTTAAGGCCAATACACCGGCTTTAGCGGCACTGTAAGCCGATGCATTCGGCGTGCCTTCTTTACCAGCCAATGAGGCGATGTTAACGATTCGTCCCTGATCGGATTCAAGCAAATACGGTGTTAACGTGCGGCAAACGTTAAACACGCCAACCAGATTCACATCAATAATTTGCTGCCAGATGGCAGGATCGTAGTGCCACAGTTCGGTCGTTGGCCCTGCAAAGCCTGCGTTATTCACTAAGAAATCAATGCGCCCGAATTTCTTATGCAAATCAGCAGCGGCTGCCGTTAACGACTGGGTATCGGTGACATCCACGCGGTAGGCCAAGGGGTCATCCGCGTTGGGTGCCAGATCCCAGTTAGACACGGTGGCGCCACAGGCTTTAAGGCGTTCGCTAATGGCGAAGCCTATGCCTGCGCTGGCGCCGGTCACCACGGCAACCCGATCAGAAAAATCGTAGTGGACGGGGTAAGTAGTTGCCATTATCGGATGAACTGATCCACAAAATCTTCACCCAAGCCGACCTTAATGTAGTGGGCACGGCACATGTCGATTTTGGTGAACACGTCTTCAAAACCGGTACCTTTGCCCCATGGGTCGGTGTAGTACATACAGCCGTTAACGGTGAAATGCGTAATCATTTCTTCCACGTCTTCGGGAACGTACAGTGTGTGGGTTTCACCGGGTGGTTCGTAAACGTAGCTGCCTTCGGTGGCTTCCCAGTCGTGTTCCAAATAGCGCCAGCGACCCTTTAATACAAAGCCGTGTACAGCTTGTGGATGACGGTGACGGCTTAATACGCCCGAACGACGTACGCGCAACAAGTTGGTCCAGTAGCCCTGACTGGCGTTCAAACAGAGGGGGCGGAACCACACGTTTTCCGATTGTGGAACCCACACGCGCTCGTCTTCAGGAATAGCGTGGGGTACCACGATTTCCGCCGAGGCTTCTTTAGGGTTGGGGTATTGATAGGGGGTAAGAGGGTTGTAGTCAGAGGTTGGAGTACTCATTGTGTTGTCCATAATATGGTCAGTTAGTTCGCAATATGGATTGAATTGTAGTGCCGCTTTTTTTCTCAGGGTTATCGGGGTTTACCCTTTGTTCCATAAAAAAACACCCCACCAGCGTGCTGCTGATGGGGTGTGTAATAAAGGGAGGAAAAGGTTGTGGGCGTTGCTACGCCGTGCTTTGCGGCGTGTACGTCGTTAAGGGGGGCTAGCGACTAAGCTCGCTTTGCTCATCGCTAACTTTTCGAGACAGCAGATCTTCCAACGCCCGATCAAAAATTTGTCGTGTACGTAACCATGCGGTTTCGCGCCAATCGGCATCGTGGGGGAAGAAGAATTCCAGCAGGCGATGCTTGGTTTCTTTACCAAACTCGGTTTCGCCGCGTGGGTCATCACCGCTTAGATGAAGGTAGTTATCATCCATGACCGGATGTTCAACCAGCGGGAA
>DATGRU010000290.1:0-2159 GCA_035303295.1 Paenalcaligenes sp. | reverse complement strand
GGGTACATCGTGCGTGATCAGTACCGAGGCGCAATTAAGTCGATCGGTAAGGTCGCGAATGAGTTTGGCCGTAATGCCCAATGAAATGGGGTCTAAGCCCGCAAAGGGTTCATCGTACAAAATTAGCTCGGGCTCAAGCACGATGGCGCGGGCTAAGGCCACACGTCGCGCCATACCGCCGGAAATTTCGGAAATTTGTAAATGGGCAGCGGCGCGCAAGCCGACAGCATCCAGTTTTTCCAACACACGGCTAACAATTTGCGCTTCGGAAATACGCGTGTGTTCGCGCAGCGGGAAAGCCACGTTTTCAAAGACGTTTAAGTCGGTAAACAAGGCCCCTTGCTGAAACAGTACACCCGTGCGTTGACGGGTTTTGTGTAGCGCTTCGTTATCGAGGGTGGATAAGTCGCACCCAAAGGCCCACACCTTGCCTTTTTGCGGCACGATTTGTCGTGTGGCCGCACGCAGTAATGTGGTTTTACCTGAGCCAGAGCCCCCCATCATGGCCACAACCTGACCGCGCTTAACTTCGATATCAATGTCGTTAAGCACTGTGAAGTCGCCATAACCTAATGAGGCGGACTCAAAATGCAGAATGCGATCGTTATCAGCGGTTTGGGAACTCATGAGCAATTATTTTCGTTTGGGTAAGCGAGCTATTGTAACGGCTAGCGTAATTTTCGCTAAGGGATGAAGCAGTTTTAGCGGTTATGCAGCCAATTTTGCAAAAGACTGGGCGTAGCGAGTTGAGCCTAACCATAAAAGGCCTCGGTACCCAATACGGTAACAAGATAGTAGCAACTATTGCGCCCTCGCATCGGTAGAGCCGGTGTTTCGGAGCCTAGTGGTAGCAACTCTTAACAATTTTGCGTGGGATAAACAACGCAAGGGGTGCTTTCCAGTGCACGATGTGTAGTAAGACCGAAACACGAAAAGCGTAGTCTGTGTTTAGAGAGAGTACGCCTTTACGCACCAATCCAATTCAAACAGATGTTTGAAAAGGTGTACAGTGAAGCGAGGGGCAGTGGATCCCTTGGTGCTCGCTTATCATAGGGATGAGCGCAACGGTTTGGCCTCAATCCGTAGTGGGGCGAGGCTAGCCTGATGACAATTTTTGTGTTTTAACGCCTGTTTCGGGAGTCGCCTTATGCTTGCTAGTTCTACAGCGTCCATATCGGAATCCGGAGCCCAACCTATCACTATCCGGCGCGTAGCGGTGTGTGGTGCCGGAGTCATGGGGGCTCAGATTGCGGCGCACTGCATCAACGCTGGTGTGCCCGTAGTGTTATTCGATTTAGCGTCCGATTCGGGGGATAAATCGGCTATTGCTAAAGCGGCCATAGCCAAGTTGACCAAGCAACGTCCGGCCCCCCTAGCGTTAAGCCATCAAGCACAACTTATTCAAGCTGCCAATTACGACGATGATTTGCAGTTATTGGCCGATTGCGATGTGGTGATCGAAGCCATTGCCGAGCGCCTAGATTGGAAGCGTGACTTATACGCCAAACTAGCACCTGCGCTAAACCCCAATGCCATCATCGCCAGCAACACGTCGGGCTTAGGTATAGCCCAGTTGGCGCAAGCGCTGCCCGAGTCTTTGCGTTCACGCTTTTGTGGCGTGCACTTTTTTAATCCACCGCGCTATATGTCCTTGGTGGAATTAATACCTACCGAGCAAACCGAACCAGTGTGGCTGGATGTGCTCGAGAGTTTTTTGGTGCGTCGCTTAGGGAAGGGTGTGGTTCGCGCTAAAGACACTCCTAACTTTATTGGTAACCGCATCGGCGTGTTTGGCATGTTGTCGGTGTTTGAGCAGGCCAAACGTTTTGGGCTCAGCCCCGAGCAGGTGGATGTGCTGACGGGTACCAAGTTGGGGCGGGCGAAATCGGGTACTTATCGTACGGCGGATGTGGTGGGGCTGGACACGCTAGCCCATGTTATTAACACCATGCACTCACAGTTAGAGCACGATCCTTTTCATGCTTATTTTGGTGTGCCAGCGGTGGTGCAGCGTTTAATTGAGCAGGGGGCACTGGGACAAAAAAGTGGTGCGGGCTTTTATAAGAAGGTAGGGCGCGATATTTTGCGCTTTGATACGGAAAGCGGCGATTACGTTCCTGCAGACACTAAGGTGGACCCAGAGGTACTGTCATTATTGG
>DATGRU010000289.1:0-6280 GCA_035303295.1 Paenalcaligenes sp. | reverse complement strand
CGGCAAGCAAACCATCATTCAGGATCTTAGCCTGCTACCGTTAGAGAGCGGCCAAGTTATATCGCTACTTGGTCCGAATGGCAGTGGCAAATCGACCCTACTTAAAGCCTTGGCTGGTCTACTGCGATTAAAACAAGGTGAAGTCATTCTTGATGGGCAAAACCTCAACGGCATCAATTTTGAACAGCGCGCCCAACACGTCGTGTATTTACCGCAGTCACTACCGGCTTCTGTGCACTTACGGGTGTTCGAGTCTGTATTGGTTGCCGCGCGGGCATCTGCCCTAGCACCCGACTCATCCAAGGTCGATGAAAACGCCATTCTTCAATTACTTGCACGTCTGGGTATTGAACATTTGGCCATGCACTATCTGGATCAACTGTCGGGGGGGCAGAAACAACTGGTGGGCTTGGCACAAGCGCTAATTCGTCGCCCAAAATTACTGCTGCTGGATGAGCCCTTATCGGCCTTAGATTTAAATTACCAATTTCACGTGATGGACTTGCTACGGCAAGAAACCCACCAGCACGGTTTAACCACGCTGATCGTGCTGCACGACCTGAATGTGGCGTTACGGCACAGTGATTACGCCGTGCTCATCAAAAAAGGTGAGCTGCTGGCCGAAGGCTTACCGGAACAGGTTATTACCGCTGAATCGCTGGGCGAAGGGTACGGCGTACTAGCACGTATTGAAGCCTGCTCTAAAGGCTCCCATCAAGTCATGATCGACGGGCTACGTGCCCCCATTATGTAGGAAACCCTCATGAAGAAGCTTGTTGTCTCATTCATTGCCGCCCTAACGCTGGGTTTTAGCTCGTTAAGCGTGCAAGCCGAACCCATTACAGTGGTTGATGCCTTAGGACGTAACGTTGAACTGGAAGCCCCTGCGCAACGCGTCGTACTTGCCCAAGCCAGACACTTACCCGTGCTGGCTTTGCTGCACCCCGATCCGGTTAGCATTTTGGCGGGCTGGTCGGATGAATTTCGCACGTCTTTTTCCAACGAATACGCAAATTACGTCGAGCGGTTCCCCGCCATCACAGACGTTCCCACCGTTGGTCGTCATACAGCCGATAGCTTTTCAGTAGAACAAACACTGGCCCAGCGCCCAGATTTAATCGTGCTAACGGCCAGTTTTGCTGGAATTGCGAAAGGGCAGTCCCCCGATGAGTCTGTTTTACTTCAACACTTTGCAGCAGCTGGCGTACCGGTCATTATCATCGACTTTTTTGTAGACCCCTTAAACAATACCGTTCCCAGCTTAAAAGCATTAGGAGCAGCCATTGGTCAGCAAGAGCGCACCGACGCCTTTATTGAATTCTATGAAAGCCATATGCAACAGGTGGCACAGCGCTTAGCCGACCTAAACCCCGAGCAACGCCCCCCTGTCTTTGTGCACGCTCACGCAGGCAGTACCGATTGCTGCAACTCACCAGGCACCGGCACCTTCAACGACATGATTAGCTATGCAGGTGGCCACAACATTGGTAGTGACGTACTAAAAACCGTTACCGGACGCCTTAACTTTGAATACATCTACAGCAGCGAACCCTTAGTGTACGTAGCAACCGGCACAGGCGCTGGTAAACGCACCACCGAAGGCTTACGTATTGGCACGCACGTAGAGGTGGACGAAGCCCGTCAAAGCCTAGAGCGCATTCTGTCAGCAAACCGTTTAACCGCTCTACCTGCCGTCAAAACGGGTAACGCACACGGTATCTGGCACGCCTTTAACGACTCGCCGTTACATGTGATTTTTATTGAAGCACTTGCAGCATGGATTCACCCAGAACGCTTCCATGACATTTCACCGTTAGACACCCTCGCAGAGGTTAACGAGCGCTTCTTAACCGTCCCCTTAGACGGTACGTACATGGTATCGGTGCAAAAAAGCGCTAACTAAGCCTAACGCGTAGTACATCATGGCCCCAATCCAGTCATTGCACGACCCATCCGGTCAACACCATCAACTACGTATCTGGCCAGCCAACACCGCTGGCCCGGCGCCCTTGTTGCTCTGTCTGGATGGCGATTGGCTGCACGACGACCTTGAGCTATTTTGTGCCACTACTACTAAGCGTCCCGTGCATTTGGCCAGTTTAGGTTATGGGCTAGAGCACGCTCAAACTGCTGCCCGCAGGGCCTTCGATTACACCCCATTAGGACCGCAGGGACAGCGCCACGATCCACGTGTAGAGCACTGGCGCTGCGGCGGGGCTGATGCATTCACTGATTTTTTGCAGGACGATGTTCTGCCACGGTTGCGATCACGCTTAAACGTCGCTGGGCCGGTGGCTTTATACGGTCATTCCTATGCAGGTTTGTATTGTTTGTACGCCTTACTGCGTCGCCCTGCTTTGTTTGATTATTACTATGCAGCCAGCCCTGCCTTATGGTGGTATTGGCCCATGATGCTTAATCAGGCTCAATCCTTTAGTCTTCAACAGCCTGCTTTTTTGCTGACTATGGCAGGTGAAAATGAGCAATGGCATGCCCAACCGGCTATACCCGGTCAGCCTCGTCGTGGCGGTTCTCTAACACTACCTCTAGTAACCGCCTTCATGGATACCATCTCCACCCAACCGCTTTTACACGCAGACTTGCAGCAATTCAGCGAACTGGGGCATGGCCCCATGCTGCAACGCTCTGCTTTGCACGCGCTACACCACTTCATTCAGCGCTCGCAATCCCAGCACAATTCGCTTTCGTCATGAAATAGCATTAGAATGAGAACGATTAACATTTACTCCATTCTATGTAGCGATGAATGTTTAGCTTTCATTGCTGCTTGTGTTGTGTGCAATGCGCCTTTTAACGCCTAATGTGTGACGATTTGTTGTGATGAGTCCGATACACATTTATCACCTCGACACCTCGCTGTTCCCACAATTGCATAGCGAGTACTTCAGCTGCCTTAAACCCGCAGACTGGAAGCGTGTGCGCGCCTTAAAACAAGAAAGCGACCAAATTCATCGGCAATTGGCCTACGCATGTACCTATTGGCTGCTACAACACCATGCTGCTGTATCCTCACACATGCTGCATATCAATTACGATGCCTTGGGTAAGCCCTTTACACAATCCCTGCCTCAATGGCACATCAATTGGTCGCATTCTGGGCAACAGCTTTGTATTGCGCTGGCCCACACGCCCGTAGGTATTGATATTGAACACCATCAGGCCATTGATCCGAAATCACTGCTTAGCCACTACTTTCCCAACGACCCCTCTCCCGAAGGCTGCCTGTCTGCTTTTTACGATTTATGGGTCTGCAAGGAAGCCCTGCTTAAAGCGCAGGGTATGGGCTTACGTGTTGAGCCGTGCAACATCGTTTTACACACACCCAGCCCAACATTCAGTAGAGTAGCGGCGTCACCCGCCGCGCTCGGCTTAGAACACTATACCTACGCCCTTGTACCGTGCCCCGCTCAGTATTCCTGCGCGGTGGCAACTCGAGGGCAGGTGTCGGGCATGTTATTGCATACGCTGGATTTGGCTGCACTACAGCAACTAAAACCCGCTCAGCATGCCTTTAAAATTAAATAAATCTCATTATCATGTCGAAAATTGTTCCTGTTCAGCAAGTTTGGCCCTCTGAGTTCGTGCAGCGCTATCAACAAGCGGGGTATTGGCGTGGTGAAACCTTTGGGCAGCTTCTGCATTCACGTGCGCAGGCACACCCCGACCGTATTGCGGTAGTAGGTGGGGAACAGCGCTGGAGCTACCGCGAGCTCGATCAACGCGCCTCAGCCATCGCCAAGAACTTACTACAAGCTGGCCTTAAAGCGGGTGATCGGGTCATTTTGCACTTACCCAATATTCCCGAGTTCATCAGTGCTGCATTCGGCCTGTTTCGTGCCGGCATGATCCCTATTTACGCACTGCCTGCCCACCGTATTACTGAAATCGAACATTTTGCTCGCAACGGCGAGGCCGACGCCTACATTTGTGCGGCTCAACATGGTGGCTTTGACTATCGTGATCTCGCGCGAGAGCTTCGCTCGCGCTACACCGCCCTTAAGCAGGTATTTGTGGTGGGTGAAGCGCAAGAATTTGAGGCCTTTGATGCGCTACAGCAAGCAAGCGATCTAGACGCCATGCCCGTTACCGTGTCGTCCCCCCAAGACGTTGCCTTCATGCAAATCTCGGGTGGTAGCACAGGGCCATCCAAACTGATCCCACGCACGCACGATGATTACATCTACACCCTACGGGAAAGTGCCCGTATTTGTGGAGTAACGCAAGACAGCGTCTTTTTAGGCGCGCTGCCCATTGCTCATAACTTCCCCATGAGCTCACCGGGCTTTATGGGCACCCTGTATGCCGGTGGTCGAATCGTGTTAAGCGAGTCACCCAACCCCGAGGCCTGCTTTACGCTGATTGAAAAAGAAAAAGTAAGCTTTACCAGCTTAGTCCCTCCCCTGTTACTGCTTTGGCTTGAAGCCGCTCCGAAAAGCCAGCACGACCTGTCTAGCTTAAAGGTCATACAAGTAGGCGGTGCCAAGCTTATTCCTGAAGTAGCTAAACGCGTTAAGCCCACCTTAAACGTCACCCTTCAACAAGTATTCGGTATGGCTGAAGGTTTAGTGAATTACACCCGTTTAGACGATGACCTGGACACCATTATTGAGACCCAAGGTCGGCCCATCAGCCCCGACGACGAACTACTCATCGTCGACGATAACGATGTGCCTGTGGCTGCGGGTGAGGCGGGTCACTTACTAACCCGTGGCCCCTACACCATCCGTGCCTACCATAACCACGAACAAGCGAATCAACGCGCCTTCACTCAGGATGGCTTTTACCGTACCGGTGACATCGTCAAACTGACTGATAAAGGCTATTTAATCGTACAAGGCCGGGCAGGCGACCACATCAACCGAGCGGGCGAGAAAATCTCGGCCGAAGAGATCGAAGATTATTTGCTGTCTCACCCACAGGTTTTTGATGCTGCTGTGGTCTCCGTACCAGACGAGTATCTGGGCGAACGCAGTTGCGCATTTGTCATTCCCAAGGGCGAAAAGCCACGCGCTGTGGAGCTAAAAAAATGGGTACGCGAGCGCGGCATTGCCGAATTCAAAGTGCCTGACCAAATCGTTTTTGTGGACGCTTTCACCGAAACGGCTGTGGGCAAGGTCAGTCGTAAAACCTTACGCGCTCAGCTCAAAGCTCAACTTCTACAACACGCTGAAAAATAACGATCATGAACACCTCTTTAACACTGGAAAGCATGCGCGCCGACATTGCTGCCATGCTCCACGAAGACCCTGCCGACATCCACGACGATGACAATTTAATGGATTTAGGGCTGGATTCAATGCGCGCCATGACACTGGCCTCGCGCTGGCGCGAAGCCGGGGCACAAATCGAATTTCCCGACATGGCGGAGAACGCCACCTTAGAACACTGGTGGTCTCTGGTTAATGCGTCCAGCCGATAACGCATTTAGTGCTTTTCTGTTTTTGTATTATTTATGATGTTTAGCAACGATCACTCCACCCCCTCTGCCGTAGACTCCACGGCAACATTTCCGCTGACTGAAGCTCAGGAAGGGCTTTGGTATGCCCAGCGCCTTGATCCGCTGAACCCCATTTTTAATACCGCGCATTGCACTGACTTTCGTGGTCAGGTGGATATTCCCCTGCTCTGCAAAGCCATCAACCAAACTCTAGGCGAGGCCGATGCCTTATCGCTGCGCATGGTTGAAACCGCCGACGGCCCGCAGCAGTTTTTTGACCCAGCGCATCAACCCGTTGTAGAACTCGTCGATTTACGTCATATGGGCTCACAAGCGCAAGCCCACGCTGCTGCAGCCATGCAGGCTGAACACATGACTCCTCTGGACCCCACGCAGGCTCCTCTGGCGCTACACCGTCTGTATTGGCTGAGCGACAACCATTGTCAGTGGTACCAACGGGTGCATCATTTAGCTGCAGATGGCTATGGCATGTCGCTTATAGAGGCACGCGCCACGCAGCTATACGAAAGTGAGTGCCAGCACACAGCCAACACAACTAAAGCCCTTACGTCGTTTAGTGAAGTCGTGCGTGATGATCAGCAGTATCGCCAGAGCGACGCACGCGAACGAAGTCAGGCTTTTTGGCTTAAGCATTTAGCGTCTCTGGAAAACGTTGCCAGTTTAAGTGCCGACAGCGCATTAACCGATCATGTGTGTTTGCAAGCGCATGCGCCAGTGGATGCGGCCACCTTAAAACGCCTGCTTACCGCACAAAAGCACTATGAATGCAGCTGGCCCGACATCCTTACTGCCCTAAGCGCC
>DATGRU010000288.1:0-3280 GCA_035303295.1 Paenalcaligenes sp. | reverse complement strand
CCCACAGCGTACAGGCTAGTTCGCGCAGGTCGATTTCGTCGGGGTGGTGGTTTACGTGATACGGTGCTCGGTCTTCAGACACGCAGGCCTCTATTTAATAAAACTACAGAATAACGGATGTCCTGAGTATAAAGATTAAGCCCTCTTATTGGTGACAAAACCTAACGGTTGTTGACGTTTTGTCTCGTTAAAAGGCCTTTAAACCTGCCTATTGCTAAGCAAGGGCGTTCGTTTGGCCTTAAATTCTAATACGCAGACAGCTTTCTGTTTACCAGATTTTTTCTACATCGCGGCTATTGGGGCTGAGTGCAATGCGTTGCGAAATGCTGTTGCAGGCATGCAGTAAGGGTTCCACGTAGGCTTTGATGGGGTCGCTTTTTTGTCTGAAGCGCAGGGTGCTGACGCTAACGGCGGCAACTGGGCGGTTGTTTACGCCACGTATCACTGCCCCAAAGCAATAGATGCCGGCTTCGTTTTCTTCATCGTCTACCGACCATCCGCGTTCAATGACGGTTTCGATTTGTTGTTTTAGGTGTTCGGCGTTGCTGGCCGTATTGGGCATGTATTGGGTGAAGTGTAGGTTGGCGATCAGTGCATTGCGCTCGTCAGCCGGTAGGGCAGCTAGATAGGCTTTGCCTACAGAGGTGGAATGCATGGATACGTTTGAGCCAATGTACGAGGCCATACGTACCGCGCTGGGGCTCTCTAGCTTTTCGATGTACACCATGTGCTGATCGTTTGGGACGGCAAGGTGCACGGTTTCACCGGTGATATCACGCAGTTCTTTTAAGGCTTGTACTGAAGCCAGTCGCAATTCCGAGCGGCCCCAGCTGCGGCTGGCCAATTGAATTAAGCGGGGGCCTAATTGATAGGTGCCCCCTCGTAGGGATTCAACCAATAAGCCCTCGGCCACCAGCCCAGCCACGGTGCGATACACCGTGGGGCGTGGGTAACCGCTTTGGCTAGCCAGTTCAGGTATGGATAGCGCTTCGTCACTGTCAGATACAATTTGCATCAGGTGTACAAATTTAGAAAAGGCAGCGGTGCCTGATACTTTTGCAGCGGCTGGAGGGTGTTGGCTCATGTCTCTACTTATGCTTTTTGATCGGGCCATCTAACACGATGTTAGGGCAGAGATGGCCCAATGCGTAAAGCGTGTTATTACTTAAAACAATTTACGCGACGAGGTAACCACCGTCTACCGGAAGTATAACGCCTGTCATGAAGGCGGCAGCATCGGTACATAAGAAGGCGACGGCTTTAGCAACGTCTTCAGGGGTGCCCCAGCGGCCTAAGGGTGTGCGGCTTAAGATGGGCTCAGATCGAGCAGGGTCGTTTTGTAAGGCGGCGGTTAGCGGGGTAGCAATCCAGCCGGGGGCGACCGCGTTTACACGAATGTGGTCGGTAGCGTAGGCAATGGCCAGCGATTTTGTTAGTTGTGCCACACCCCCTTTACTGGCGGCGTAGGCGGGTACCAGTGAGCCACCAAAAAAGCTCAGCATCGAGGCCATGTTCACAATGGTGCCGTGGCTTTCTTTTAGCAGGGGGCGGGCAGCGTCACAAATACGCATGGTGCCAGTTAGATTAATGTCCAGCACTTTTTCGAACACGTCTAATTGGTGTTCGTCGTGACGACGAATAATGCCTGCGCAGTTAATCACATGGTCTAGCTGCTTAATGTCGGCGAACAGGCGTGTAATGTCATCGGCATTGCTGACGTCGGCCAGTTCGATGCGAATACCTTCTGCTAAGGATCCGTCACCTTTATCTAAACCGACGGCGGTTACGTCTGCCCCAAGGTGGTGGAAGTAATTAGCGATGCCAGCACCGATGCCTTGGGTGGCTCCAGTAATCAGTACGTGTTTGCCTGCAAAAAGATTAGCTGCGAATGTCATAGGTGAATCTGCTGTGTGAAGATAAATAAAAATTAGGCGTTAAGGGGCTGTGTTTTCTTACGTAATAGCGAGCGCAACGGCCCCCCGAAAATCAGTAGCGACCAAATAATTAGCGTGGCGATGCCCAGCCACATGGCAGTGGGGCGATCAAAGAACATCATTAAGTCGCCGTTGGCTTTAATCAGCGATTTCATGAAGTTTTCTTCAACAATTGGGCCCAAAATCAGCGCTAGAATAAGTGGAGCGGTGGGGAATTCGTTTTTCTCTAAGAAGTACGCAATTACACCCATGGCCAGCATCACACCTACATCAAATAACGAGTTGTTGGCGGCGTACGACCCCACGATACAAAAGATCAGAATTAGTGGGTACAGCACGCTACTGGGTACCGACAGCACTTTGCCGGCGCTGCGTATGGCGATCCATCCCAGAGGGATCATAATCAAGTTCGCCAGAATAAAGACGATGTAAATGGCGTATACCAGCGCACCCTCGGTCGTAAATACCATCGGCCCTGGGGTAATGCCTTTCATTAGCAGCACACCAATCACAATAGCCGTAACGGTGTCGCCCGGAATACCGAATACCAGTGCGGGTACATAGGTTCCAGAAAGGGATGCGTTATTGGCCGAACTGGCAGCAATAATGCCTTCAGCGTGCCCGGTACCGTATTTTTCTGGTGTTTTAGAGAAGCGTTTGGAAATGGCATACGCCACCCACGCGGCAATGTCGGCGCCCGCACCGGGCAAAATGCCCACTATGGTGCCAACTGTCGTGCCGCCTGCAATCGAACGTTTATTCGCGCGTACTTGACGACCAGTGCCTTTGAATACGCTGCCGGCTTTAAGAGGAGTAGTAACGGTTTGCGCACTGCTTAATGCTGGAATTTTACGCAGTAGTTCGGCCACTGCGAAAATCCCGACCATGGTGGGAATAATCGAGATGCCCGCAGCTAAGTCGATGCTGCCAAAGGTCAGGCGTGGTATACCCATCACACTGTCGATGCCAATGACGGAAAGTAATAAGCCCAGTCCCATCGCTATGCAGCCTTTTATGGCGGACCCCCGAGCAACCAGTACGGCACTGGATAAGCCTAATAAGGCCAGCCAAAAGTATTCATCACTGGTAAAGCTAAGGGATACCCGTGCTAGGGCTGGTGCAAACTGCGAAATTACTAGTACAGCGATGATGCCACCTATCACTGAGCATAAAAGGTTTAAGCCTAAAATTTGTCCGGCTTTGCCTTTTTGTGCGATTAGGTACGCGTCATCGGTATAAGCGGCCGAGGCAGGTGTGCCCGGTATACGTAATAGGGTGGAGGGAATGTCCCCCGCGAAAATAGTCATTACGGAGGCGGCCACAATAGCGGAAATTGCTTGTATGGG
>DATGRU010000287.1:0-7548 GCA_035303295.1 Paenalcaligenes sp. | reverse complement strand
GCAGCACAATCTACAGCGTCGAAGGAATACGGTTTGCCGCAGAAGTTACAAGCCACCTCGATATTTTCGCGTTCGGAAAGTATTGTGTCGATTTCCTCTTTACCCAACATGGTTAGCATATTGGCAACACGCTCACGTGTACAAGGGCAGAACCAGCGCACAGATTCGCCATCTAAGGCGATTAGGTCTTCTTCCCAAAATAAGCGATGAATGATGGTTTCAGGCGATACGGTCAGTAGCTCATCGTCTTGAATGGTGGCGGCTAACTGTTTAGCACGCAACCACGTTTCTTCGGTATCACTTTGGGGCTGTTTACCGCCCGAGCCGGGAAGTTTTTGCAGCAACAAGCCCACTGCTTTATCTTCACGAGCCTGCAGCCAGATTTTTGTGTCCAGCTGTTCGGAACTGCGCATGTAGTCTTCCAATACGTGGGCCACGGTTTCCCCTTCCAGCGGCACCACGCCTTGATAGGGTTGCATACCAGAATGGCTAGAGTCGGGATCAAGCACCACAATAAAGCGCCCGTTACCATTGGCGTTCAATAGCTGTTGAAAACCGTCATCGGCTTGCACGGTATGGCCTTCACGTAACGAGGCGGTAGCACGAATATTTAAATCGGAAGAGCACTCGACCACAAGCAAGGCAATGGGGCCATCCCCTTGAATTTGTAGCACTAAGGAACCTTCGAATTTAAGGTTTCCCGCTAGCAGTACGGCGGCAGCAGTAAGCTCGCCCAGCAATTGTTGAACGTTTTCGGGATAGTCTTGGTGCGCCAAGCCGGTACGCCACGCTTGCTCAAGAGAGACGGTTTGTGCGCGGGTACTGTGATCCGCGAACAGGTATTTTTTTAACTGATCGGTCATGAAGAATGCCTATACATGCAAAAGCGGTATATGAATGCTAAATAGATGGGGGTGCGGGTGGTGATTTCAATAGCGTCATGCCGTTTGCGGCTGACTTTTTTGATAGCGGGCCTGTAAATCAACGAGGCGAGTACCGGCTAAGCGATCGTGCATAAAGAAGCCGTCTTTATCGAACCACGTCCAGATAAAGTGGCTGAAGGGGGCAATAACAATGAGTAAGTCGGTAGACGCATAGCCGCTACGTTGCGACAGGTATTGCACGACTAACGCAGTGGCTAAGGGCAGAGGCCACAGTAAGACATAACGTAAAAGCAGCCGGAAATAGTGGGGTTTACTGCCGTCAGGTGCCTCGATACGCATGAACCACGTCTTCATGGGCAGGGTTTGCCCAGAGCGACGCCAGCACAGCATAAAGTACAGCCCAATGGCTAAGAATAAAACAAATTGACGTGTATGGCGTAGGTATAAGGCGTGATGGCTTTTGGTAGCAAAGTCAAATAGTAACGCCGTTAAAAACACAACGCCGAATAACAACACGCCTTCGTACATCATGGATGCAAAACGGCGTCGTCGACTGGGAGGAGTGGACTCGGGGCTAGTGGGTGTTGCGTTCAGGGACATCGTAATAAAGCGGTATAAAAAGGCAGAATGTTCTATTATCCCGCAAAATCACAACACGAGCCTACCGCCTGAAGAGGATTCAGTTAGGTGCAGATTAGGCTTTATCGAATAGTCGGTGAAAAAACAGACGTAAACTTTTTAATGGACGGAATCGCAGCTCGTCTGCGACGGCTTGCTGTAGCAATTTGCGTTCTACGTCATCAGATAAGTAGGCTTGGGTATCAGGATTCCACATCGTATCACCACTCATATAAAAGATTAAGGGTTAACCCTAGTCTAGAGTTAAACCCTTGTTTTATCAAGTGATGCAGTGCGGAAACTGTGAATAAACGCTACATATCACCTTTGCGGTAGCCAGATTTCACCATGTCAAAGGCGAATAAGCGGCAATCAAGCGCACCGTTATACAAAGGCGTACGCCGTTTAGGCTTAAGACGCATATAGTGCGGTAGGTCCAGATCACTTGTAATCAGGTTAACGCTCCAGCCCGCATAATGTTGTTTTAAGTGCGCAGCCCAGTCGCGCCAGAAGGCATCGTTGGTTTCTGCAAGGCGTTCGCCGTAAGGGGGGTTGCTAACAATCCATCCGCTGTCGGCTACTGGCATGGCCTCTAGTGCATTACCCACTTCAAAGCGGATTGTGCTGGGGTTTAAGTGAGCGCGCTCTAAGTTTTCCTTTGCGGCTTGTATTGCGGCGGGGTCCAAGTCGTACCCAACTAATGGGATCTCCAGTTCAGCCGCAATGTGTGAGCGGGCCTCGGCTTTAATGTCTTTCCATAAACGGTCGTTGTGGTTACGTAGGCGTTCGAAATGGAAGGGGCGCCAAATACCGGGGGGCGCACCTAAAGCAATCCATGCTGCTTCAATCAAAATGGTGCCGCTACCGCAGAAAGGGTCCATCAGTGCGTGATTAGGATCCCAACCTGATAAGGCTAAGATTCCTGCGGCAAGGTTTTCGCGTAAGGGCGCTTCACCTTTGCTGTGGCGCCAACCCCGCTTGAATAGTGACTCACCACTGGTGTCGAGGTACAGCGTTGCCGTTTTTTCATCTAAAAACAGATGTACGCGCGCATCAGGGCGAACGGTATCAATACTGGGCCGGGCCCCTTCGTAGTCGCGGAGGCGATCACAGATACCGTCTTTAGCCCGTAAATTACAAAACTGTAGGCTTTGCATAGGGCTGCGTATGGCGGAAGTGTCTACTCTTAAGGTTTGTTCTGCGCCAAACCAGCGCTCCCATGGCGTGCGATAGGCTAACTCGAATACATCATCTTCGGTGTGAACGGGCGCATGCGCTACCTGCACCAAAATGCGGGTCGCGATACGTGAGTACAGGTTGATTCGTAGCACACCGGCCCAGTCGGCTTGAAAGCGACAGCCACCGCGTGCGGTTTCTACGTGCTCGTAACCCAGTTCTGTTAATTCAACGTTCAGTACTTCTTCTAAGCCTTGGGGGCATGGAGCAAAGACCTTGAATATCTCGTGTTCAACAGCGGCTTGAAAACGCGCCTCACGTTGAGGCTGGGAGCGACGTGGTGCACTAGTTTTTGCGGAGGTATCCGCAGAAAAAGGAGCAGTTCGCTGAGGGCGTCCGTGTGTACGTGGTGCTGCCTGTTTTGCTGGAGCTGTACGCGATTTGTTCTGATCACGTGGTGTAGGGCTTGGTCGTGAGCGGTCGTCAGCGCTAGTGGCTGATGCTGATTGGCTTTGACGGCGCTGCATATTCATGGCGGCTCGCGCCCGTGCACCCGACCGTACTCGTGGTTCGGTGGTGTCTTCGGTGCGGCGTCGTTTGCCGATCGTTAAGGTTTTGGGTTTATCTTGATCTGACATACAAGTGATTAGAAGGGTTTAAGAACGACTAGGATCAAGACGACCAGCAGCAACAGTACCGGTATTTCATTAAACCAGCGGTAATAAACGTGTGAGTGAGTGTTGCGACTGGCTTTGAAGCGTTGTAACAAGCGGCCGCACCACCAGTGATACGCCACCAGTAGCGTAACCAGCGTTAGCTTGGCATGGATCCAGCCACGGCCTTGGCCGATACCGTAATACAAAAATAGGGCGAGTCCACTGAGTACACTGAGCACAGCCAAAGGCAGCATGAAGCGATAGAGCCTGTGTGCCATGCCGAGTAATACTGTCGTGGTTTCTTCACCGTGCGCTTGGGCTAGATTAACGTAAATGCGGGGTAGGTAAAACAACCCCGCAAACCAAGACGTAACGAACAAAATATGAAAAACTTTGGTCCAAAGCATGGTGGCCTAGCCGCGTGTTTGCCCGTCGCCGGTTAAGACCCATTTTTGGGTGGTTAAGCCTTCTAAACCCACAGGCCCGCGTGCGTGAAGACGGTTTGTGGAAATACCGATTTCCGCGCCCAGACCATATTCGAAGCCGTCAGCAAAACAGGTTGGCAAGTTGACATACACCGAGCTGGAATCTACTTCGCGCTGAAAGCGACGTGCTGCCGTTATGTTTTCGGTCACAATTGATTCGGTATGTTCTGAGCTGTACTGACTGATGTGGTCAATGGCTTGCTCTAGAGAATCAACAATGCGGATGGCCAAAATAGGGCCCAAAAATTCCGTTTCCCAATCGCTATCAGTTGCTGGGGTAGACTTGCTAATTAGGGCTGCTGCGCGTTCGCAGGCACGTAGTTCAACACCTTTATCGATTAGGGCTTGAGCCAACTCAGGAAGGACAGCTGGCGCAATGTCGGTGTGCACTAGCAAGGTTTCCATGGTGCCGCAAATGCCATAACGATAGGTTTTGGCATTAATCGCGATACGGTGTGCTTTTTCCGTATCGGCTGCCGCATCAATATAAAGGTGGCAATTGCCATCAAGATGCTTAATCAGTGGCACTTTGGCTTCAGCGCTAAGGCGCTCGATCAGGCCTTTTCCACCACGAGGCACAATGACGTCTACATACTCGGTCATGGTGATTAGGTGGCCCACCGCAGCGCGGTCAGTTGTATCGATAACTTGAACCGCCGTTGCAGGAAGGCCAGCAGCTTGTAGGCCAGCACTAATGATTTTGCCTAAGGCCTGATTCGAGTGAAAGGCTTCACTACCACCGCGAAGCAGGGTGGCGTTACCAGACTTCAAACATAACGCCGCCGCATCAATGGTGACGTTAGGACGAGATTCATAAATAATACCAATCACCCCTAGTGGTACACGCATCTGTGCGACTTCCATACCGTTTGGACGAATGGTGCTAGGGCCTACGGTGCCCACTGGATCGGGCATCTCGGCAATTTGGCGCAAGCCTGTTGCCATGAGCTCTAGTGCCCGATCGGATAAAGTAAGGCGGTCGAGCAGGGCGCTGTCTATACCGCGTTCGCGTGCTGCAACCAAGTCTTTAGTATTGGCTTCTTGCAATGCTGCTTTCTGCTCGATCAGCAGATCGGCCATGGCGTGTAAAGCACGAGCTTTATCCCGTCCGGAGGCGTTACGCATAGCGCGCGCGGCTAAGCGAGCCTGCTGGCCAGTGTGCTGCATATATTCAGCCAAACTGAGTGTAGAGTGGTCAGCGTTGGTGGTGACTTCAGACATAATGAATGACAAACAAAAATAGAGGGATGCTTACTACTATACCAGCGTATGGTCGTGTTTTAGCGGTGTGGGCGACGTTGCTCGGTAATTGCAACACGCAAGACAAGTCGAGCAGTTTCTTGCCACACGTCAGATAGTCTGCCCTGAGGTGACAAGCCTTTAATTAGGCGGTCAATATCGTGTGCATGGTGCAACGCGGGTAGCCAGCTTTGTGTGGGAATACGCTGTAAGCAACGACGCACCAGCTGTTCGCGTCTACCAAAGATACGGTGTTTGCGAAGCTCCGTATTGAGGTCTGAGCCTGCTTGTTGGGCTTGGGCCAACCGCGCTAACAAGCGGATTTCATCGCCTACTGCCCAGAGTACAAGTGGCAAGGCTTCTCCTTCGCCTTCTAAGCCTCGTAGAATGGTAAGGGCGCGCTTAGCTTCGCCTGCAAGCATGGCGTCGCGTAAATCGAAAATATTGTAGCGGGCTACATCGAGTACGGCGCGTTGCACGTCATCAAGACTTAGTTCGCCTGCAGGGTGAAGTAGCGCTAACTTCGCAATTTCTTGGTAGGCGGCTAGCAAATTACCTTCGACCTTTTCCACTAACCATTCTAGCGTTTCCGTACTAGCGTGCTGTTGCTGCTGTCGCAGGCGCGTTGACAACCATGCAGTAAGGGCATGGCGTTCGATGGTAGGAACGTCTACCCATACCCCCACATTGCTGATTGCTTGGGCCCATTTGCTGTTACGAGTGGCTTTATCGAGCCTTGGCAACTGCAGCATAAACAATGAGTCGGGTACTTCGTTTGCTGCGATCAGCTCGGCAATACGCAATAAGGCTTCGCCGCCTGCTTTGCCGGGTTTGCCAGTAGGAATGGTAATTTCAATGGTGTGTTTATCACCAAACAGCGATACGCTTTGTGCGGCATGAAATACTTCAGACCAGTCGGAGCGACCGTCGAAGCTGAAGCTATGGCGTTGTAGATGGCCGTGTGTGCGAGCAGTCTGGCGTATGGCATCTAAACTTTCGGTTTGCAACAGGATCTCGTCACCACTGACGATATAGCAGGGCGCTAAAGGGGTGTCAGGGCTGAGAAGCCGGATTAAGCCATCGCTATCGACTGTACGCGCCATGCTAGTTTGCGGAAGGAAGGGTTGGCTGCAACGCCTCAAACGGAAACGGTAAGGTTTCGGGGCGCTCATCCAGTTCTACCTCAAGCTCTAAGCCTAAATCGCCAGCAGCAGGGGTGGGCGTATGGAAGTTTTCATCGACATCGGGAGAGCTTAGACGGCGAACCAGTCGGTCGATAAGGGATTGTTCCATGGCAAGAAATAAGGTGGCAATTTCACCTTGTTTTGCCTGTACAGAGTTTGGATCGTGCGGTATTTCACGTACGGCCTGAAGCGTGGTGGGCGGCAAAATGATGTTGCCTGCACCATCAAGTAATTGGAAACGCAGCACCACAGTAAGTTCGTACTCTTCCACATGACCTTGGGGGTCAATAGAGAGTTCGCGGGTGTGGCGTCGATTACTTAATTGAATTAACTGTGCTTCAGGGTTTTGATCTAGTTCGACAAAACGTAGGTTGGGGGAGCTGGCGACCAAGACGCGGCGTAGCTGCGCCCCAAACAAGGAGTTGTCAGAGAAGTTGGTGTAGAGCGTATCGAAAGGCAAGGGGTTGGGCCCTTTAATACGGAAACCACATGCACTGATGAGTAGAACTAAACATAGCACTGTCCCCACCCATAGCCAACGTAGCGAAGGGCGTGAACGAGACAACAGATGGGGTACGTGCATGATGGATTTATCCTACAACGTTAACTAAACGACCGGGTACAATGATAATGCGCTTGGGCTCGCGACCCTCAAGAAACTTCACTACTGCGCTATGGGCAGCGGCTTGTTTTTCGATCTCGGCTTTTTCTGCATCATACGCAACTTTAAGTGTGCCGCGAAGTTTACCGTTAACTTGCAATGACAGTTCAATTTCATCGGCAATTAGGGCACTTTCGTCGACTTCAGGCCATGCGGCGTCGAGTAGATCGCCATTTTTTGCAGCGTAACCCAAGCTGTTCCATAGGTCCCAACACATGTGTGGAACAACAGGATACAGCACACGTAACAAGATTGACACGCACTCGGCAAGCGCTGCATGGTCGGCCTTGGTTGATTCGAGCTTGGCACCTTCCAGTGTATTGAGCATTTTCATGCATCCAGACACGACGGTGTTGTATTGAATACGCTGGTAGTCGTAGTCGGCTTGTTTCAGCAAAGCATGGATTTCAAGGCGTAGGGCTTTAGCGGCGCTACTGAGCTGGCTGCTGTCTAGCGTGGAATCAATACCGGCTTTAATGCTTTCTTGGCGTGTATGGCAGTAGTTCCAGACGCGGCGTAAGAAGCGGTTGGCTCCGTCTACCCCCGAGTCAGCCCATTCCAGTGTTTGTTCGGGAGGGCTGGCAAACATGACGAATAGTCGAGCGGTGTCTGCACCCATGGTATCAATAAGCTCTTGCGGATCGA
>DATGRU010000286.1:0-4505 GCA_035303295.1 Paenalcaligenes sp. | reverse complement strand
CAACCAGACGAGCAGAAATGCCGTGTTGGGCTGCTGCCAAAATTTGCCATTGGTTAACTAAGTCGACATAACGGCGCAGGGGCGAGGTTGACCACGCATACTGTGGTACGCCAATGCTTTCGTGAGGTGCAGCATGGGTGGACATGCGGGTGCGCATGGCTTGCTGCGAACGATAAATACCCGGAACACCGTGTTGCGCTAGTAGGCCGCCCCATAGGCAGTTCGCCAAGATCATGTATTCAGCCGTTAATAAGCCCAGCGGTGCATTGCGTACCCGTGGAATCAGGTTGATGATGCTATTGGGGTCATCGGCAGGGCCGTGCAGCTCGAAGCTATATTCAACACGGCTGTTGTTCTCGGGCTTGCCACGCACCTCTTCCCGTTTGGCCGCCAGATGTCGAGAAAAGCGCCATAAAGGCCGCAGCCATTCGCCATAAGGTAGCTCAACATTCGGGTCTTCTAGGGCTTCAAGCGTGACATGCGGGTCAAGTTCACACTGCACGATGTTTTTACTGACACGAATACGTTCTAACTTGGTTTGCGTCTCGAAAATTTCACCGGTACTTAGGCTGCCTTCTACATATAAAGATAAAGCGGGTCGCTCTTGACCCTCAACCAATGAAAAGCGCTCCACAAACTCATCAGGCAGCATGGGGATTTTCTGGCCGGGCATGTAAACCGTCGACATCCGCTTACGAGCCAATTGGTCGAACTCATTGTCGCGCTCCACGGCTAAGCCGGGGGTAGCAATGTGGATACCAATGCGCACTCGATCTTCGTCCAACAGGCTAACGGACAGTGCATCATCAATTTCAACCGTGTTGGCATCGTCAACTGAATACGCTACGACATCGGCTAATTCCAGATCTTGCCCGTACTCATTTAAGCTTACCGGCGCAAAGTCGGTGCCACGTGGAAAGTACTGCGATAAGAAGCGATGGCGATGTAAGGCTAAGGGGCTGGACCAAGCATTAAGCTTGAGTAACAGCTTTTCTGGGCTGAGGCCAGACTGGCTGACTGCGGCATCGAAGGCTTTCCATTCAAGTGTGTTTTTGTCGGGCGAACTCAATAAGTTGTTAGCAACCGCAGCAATTTCCTCGGGCAATTCGCCATCTAGCATGGCCTGAGTCCAGGCTTGCTGCTGTAACTCTTGCTGACGCTTTTTCTCGATGGCGGCTAAGGCTGCTTCAAGAATATCAGGCGGGGCTGGGCGATACAGGCCGCGACCACGACGATGAAAATAGGCGGGTGCGGCATGCAATGCAAAAATAAGCGCGGCTTTCTCTACAGCGCTGGGTGTGTGACCAAAGTAATCGGCCGCAAAATCGATGGCATTAAACTCTTCTTGCGGAGCGCACTCCCAAAGAAAGTTGATGTCCAATGTTTGGGCAGTGGCTTCGGCCTGTTCCAGCAACACAGCAGGCTCAGGTTGTTCAAACTGAAAAAAGACAAGGTTTTTTTTAATTTTGCTACGCTTGCCGGTGGCGGATTCCACCTGCATGGTGCTGTCTGATTCAGAGAATATTTTTTCGGCTTTAAATTTACCGCTGTCTTCAAAGAGAACGTACATAAAATTCCCGTAGGGTTTTCGTCTGGCCCGCTTGGCCTAGGTGCCTAATGTGATGGCTTTGCTGGAGCGTGGGTGTTGAGGACAAAATCGACGATTTCCGACTGGTAGGAGGGAAAGTCGGAAATGCTGTGATCGCCACCTTCGATAATCTGGCCGTGGCTGCCTTCATACCAAGCGGCCATCTCTTGCCAGTCCAGTACTTCGTCACCGGTACACGCTAATAAATAATAACGTTGTGGATCAACCGGTTTGCGCGTAGCAAGTGCTTCCAGTTCATCCAAATAATGATTAAGAAAATAAAACGGCGTATCACTATGATAATGTTGATGCGTTCCTACATGCTGCATTAAGTCGCGCGCTGCGTACACCACTGGATTCAATACCACGCAGCGGGCCTGATAGTGTTCAGCCAAATACGTTGCGTAATAGCCCCCTAAGGATGAGCCCATAATGACTAGCTCGGCCTCAGGCATGGCTTTTTGATGCGCATTAACAAGTTCGTGACATAAGCGCATGGCTTCTGCGGGGCTGGCTGGTAACTGAGGGCATACCCAACGTTGCTCAAGACCCAAAGCGGCAAAGGTTTTGGCCAATTGCTGGGCTTTAAATGAGGCAGGCGATGAGCGAAAGCCGTGTAGGTAAAGAATCATGGTGGTGCGGGCTCCTTATGCTTGATGCGCAGCAGCCAAGGCGTCGAGCAGTTGCAGGTGTACGCCACCAAAGCTGCCATTACTCATCACCACAATGTGGTCGCCGGGTTGTACTTGTTGCACAATGGCCTGCACCATGTTGGCTAAGTTTTGCCAAACTGACGCTTTATTACCTAGAGGGGCAAGCACTTGGGCTGCATCCCAGCCCAGCGCATGCTTACCTTCTTGCTCGCCATAACAAAAGCACAGATCGGCTTCTTTAAGAGCATCCGGCAAGCGCTGTGCCATGGCACCCAGCTTCATGGTGTTAGAACGTGGTTCGAGTACCGCCACAATACGCTGTGAGCCAACCACTTTGCGGATGCCTTCAAGGGTGAGGGCAATAGCAGTGGGGTGGTGAGCAAAATCATCGTATACCTTAATGCCAGCGACCTCGCCACGTAGCTCCATGCGTCGTTTAATGCCTTTAAAAGCAGACAGTGCTTCGCAAGCTTGTTGTGGTGTGATGCCGATACTGTGTGCTGCAGCGATAGCGGCAAGGGCGTTTTGTTGATTATGCAACCCTTGTAAATCCCATTGTAGAGTGCCTACCACCTGATTCGACTGGCGAATGACAATTTCGCCTACCTGTTTTTCTTCAGCTTGCCACTCGCCATCTACGCCAAAGGTCGTAACGGGTGTCCAGCAGCCTCGTGCTAAAGCACGGTCGATATTGCTGTCGTGGCTGGGTTTAATAATGAGCCCATTATCAGGAATGGTGCGCACTAAATGATGGAATTGGGTTTCGATCGCTGCCAGATCGGGGAAGATGTCGGCATGATCAAATTCAAGGTTATTTAAAATAGCCGTGCGCGGCCGGTAATGTACGAATTTCGAACGTTTATCAAAAAACGCCGTGTCGTACTCGTCGGCTTCGATCACAAAGTGACGCTGTTGCGGGTCAAAGCGAGCCGATACTTCTAAGTCGGGGGCGATGCCACCGATTAAAAAGTTCGGCTTTAAGCCGTTATGCTCGAGTATCCAAGCAAGCATTGAACTGGTGGTGGTTTTGCCATGCGTTCCGGCAACCGCCATCACGTGCTGTCCACGTAAAATGTGATCGCCTAACCACTGAGGGCCCGAGGTATAGGGCAAGCCTTGGCGCAAGATCTCTTCCATAAGCGGGTTCGAGCGCGATACCACATTACCGATGACGTATAAATCGGGTTGCAATGAAACTTGTTCAGCACCAAAGCCCTCTATTAAGGTAATACCTTGCTCTTCCAGTTGCGTGCTCATGGGAGGATAAACCCCGGCATCGCAGCCTGTTACCTTGAATCCCGCCGAGCGGGCGATTAAGGCAAGGCCCCCCATAAACGTGCCACAAATGCCTAATATATGTATGTGCATGACAATCCTCCGGCCGTCATTTTAGTCACATATTGGATTGAGGCCTATCAAAGATGGCGAAATGTGGGGTGTTATCATGTAATTACTCTATTTTTTCGAGTCGGATAATGCATCGACGTCATTTTTTACGCCACGGGCTCGGCACCGCTTTATTGCTGTCGGGTTCGGGGCTTAGCGCTATGTCGGCAGCTAGTCTTCTACCTGCTGATCCGTTTTTGGCGCAATCGTTTCCCGATTTAGCGGGAGATGCGCAGGCACTTACTCAATTTAGTGGCAAGCCGCTGGTATTGAACTTTTGGGCAACATGGTGTGCCCCGTGTGTTGAAGAAATGCCCGAGCTGGATCAGCTTAGTACCCAGTTCCCCCATATTGGATTTTTGGGTTTAGCGGTAGATACCACACGCAACGTCAACAAGTTTCTAGAAAAAATACCTGTTCAATACCCTATCTTGGTGGCAGGCCATGGTGGGGTCGAGCATATGCGCAACTTAGGCAATAAAAAAGGTGGCTTACCGTTTACGGTTATCTTTAATCAAAAAGGGCGCATCGAGCACCGTATCTTGGGTCAAATTCAGTTTGACGATTTGCAAGCCAAACTGAAAACGCTGGGTGCTTAAGGCAGTTAGGGCGCGTTGCTAAAGAGCGCGAAATTACGCTTAAATTTGGCTAATTGGATGGAATCCGTACAAAATTCAAAGCGATTGATAACATATCTTTTATGGACAATCACTACTTTTTGGCGTAAAAAGGCGGTCTGACTTCACGAAATTAAACAACATGGCGCAAAACATACTGGTTCTGCACGGTCCCAATTTGAATTTGCTCGGTATGCGCGAGCCCGATATCTATGGGCACCAGACGCTGAACGATATCAACGAGCATTTACAGAAAGTGGC
>DATGRU010000285.1:0-12467 GCA_035303295.1 Paenalcaligenes sp. | reverse complement strand
TCGTCGTATTCGCCCATTTGCTCTTTCACATTGGCACCAGCCAGTGCGATTAAAGGTAGTGTGCGTTCATCAGAGCGTAGGTCGCCCCACAACGATTTAAATTTATCGGGCCCACCCGCTGTAATACGTGCAGCACCGGCGCTTTCGATAAAGACTAAAGCCTCGTCACGATCAATGGCACTACGACGTAATAATAAACGGGTTAATTCGTAAACCCGGTCATGTTCACCTAGCTGATGATAGGCTCGCAACAACAAACGCGTCGTGTGAAAATAACGAGAACTAGCATCTTGTAGCGGCTGTAGCAAATCAATAGCACGTTGCGCCTGCCCTTGATCAACGTACATTTCAGCTGCCGCCGTTGCTGCCGCCACCGTTAGTCGCATATCGCCTTCGGCAATATCGTTACTTACCTTTAAGGCTTCATCACGGCGGTTGTAATCCCCTAAGTTATGCGAAGCACGTGCTGCGGCTAAACCTGCTAATACCTTACTGCTTTGTGAACGCGACTTTGCTAATAATTTAGAAAGATCTTTCTCGGCTTGCTCGTAACGCCCTTCGAGCACACTAAGCCACCCCTTCTCTAAGAGGTCATGATCTCGCTTTTGTGCTCGACGTCCACGCCATAAACGGAAACGTTCGGGTCCACCACTAATCCAAGCCAAAAAGCGAATCAGCACATAAATAGCAAAAAACAACGCTACCGCAGCCAATACAGCAAAAGTTAGTGAGAAACTAACGTGATATGGCGGCGCGGCAATCACCACATTCCCACTGTGATCTCGTAACACGAGAGCAAGCGCTACAGCCGCCACCAATAAGATAACCGTCCAAAACCAAGTTCTCATAACTTACCCCTGTAACTGGCCACCAAGGCGTGACTGCTGCGCAAATACATGCACTGTGGAACGCTGTGCATGCACATTCACATCGTCTTGCGAAGCCTCACTTTCTCCATCTTGCGGCTCGTCCTCAACAGGTGGCTCTGCCACCGGCTCGGGCTCTTGATCAACATCTGGCTGCAATGACTCATCAGACTCGGCCTCCTCTATGGGTGAAGGCTCAGCCGATTCAGTCTCAACAGTCTCTTCTTCCGGCTGCTCAGGCTCGGTATTTGGCGTAGTAGGCTTGGTAGAAGAGCCCATGCCTTTAGTGCTTTGGCCTTGCAGTAAAGCTTCAATGGCACTCAAGCTATTATCTAAACTGGGCAGTTCGGTGGTAATTTCGATTTGTGATAAGCGCGTCGCATTTTGCAGGGCAATAGCCGTGGCCGATACACGGGGATCAAAACGTTGCTCTATCGCCTTCACAATCGCCTGCGTTTCCGCTTTCCACACATCTGGCTGGTTGGTCATAAGGGCCAACTTTGCAGAGCTGACACGCATACGCAACCCATCACGAAAGCGGTTAGCTTGCTCGGGCGACATCAATAGTGCAGCCTCGTCGTCTACCCGACGAATAGTAATAAACTCGCCTAAATCATGACGCACTGCACGCCAGCTGCTATCAGCCCAATTTGCGGCAGTTGTGGCTGCACGTTGCCACCAACTTGCATTGGCATCAGGTGTTTGCTCGGCTTGAGCCGCCTGTTCGGTGGATACGTCAGCGCTAGACTCGCTTTCGGCCAATGAAAGCTGCGCATCATCCGGCATTAATAACGGTGCATTATTAAGCTGTTGCGTTAAGAGTTCAAGTTGACGTGAAATGCTAGCCACATCGGTGGTGGATGCTGCACGTAAGCGCTCTACATCACCGTTAATGGTTTGCTGCAACGAAGCCAAGGTTGGACGGTTGGCGCGGGCCAGACGAGCTTGAGCCGTCTCTAGCGACACGATGGCGTTGGCGACATTGCCCCCTAACAACAACTGTTGCTGAGCGATGGTCACCAAATGCTCGATATCATTTAACAGCACCACTTCGCCTCCGGCATCGGTCAGGGTTTGAAAGGCCTGATGTAAGTCGAGGGTTTGTTCTTGTGTGCTGGCTAGACGCTGTTCGAGTGCTTGCAAGCGCTGCTGCTGTGCGGCCAACTGAGACAGGGCTTGCTGAGCACGCTCGTTAGCTTGCTGGCTGGATCGAATATTTGCCTGCAGTTGTTGCTCTAACTCGTAAGTATGACGCTCGTTTTGCTGATTTAAATACCAGATGGTTGCACCCGCTAATGCCACCACTACTACCGCTGTAGCCAACACGGGGCCTTTAGCTGAACGAGGCTGCTTTGCGGCCGCTGCAGTATTCGCACTTGCTGGCGGCGGCGTTACCCCGCCCGATCCACCCGCTGCGGCTTTCGGCGCTTTAGTAACAGGTGGTGGTGTTACGGCGACATTCTTCTGTACGTCGGCTGCCCCCTGCGAGGTTGCCGTGGTATCGGGTTTCGCATTTGGCGTCGTCTCGACCTGAACGTTTTTTTCAGTCTCTGTTTTTTTATCTGTTTTATCTGTCATGGCAAGATTGTAATCCGATAAAGACTATTTAGCGCTTACAGCGTGAACGATGGCTTCGCACATCGACTCTATACTAGGTGAAGACCGAAAAAGCATGGGAACTTGATCCAAGCCCAACGCTTGATGCTCTGATTGTAAACGCTCAGCGATGCGTTCGTGTATCGCAACAAAACGTTGCTTAACCCACAACTCTGTCAGACCCAGACGCTTAATATTTTGCATCATAGCCCATACACTTTCAGAGCTTGTTAATAAGAATACACAAATACCGTTAATCAGTGCTTCTTCTAACTGCTGTTGCTGGGTAGAGGACCACATCGCCGGTACACGACGATACACCGCTACACGCTCTACGACTGCACCTTGCTCTTCAAAACGCTGACCCAACCATTCACGACCTTGTTGCCCACGCACGATTAATACGCGCGCAAAACGCAATTGGCGCCGCTGGAACAACGCCCAGAGCGCTTCTGAATCTTGATTGGGATCAGTTTCGGGAGGATGGATAATGCGCTCTACAGGCAATACCCTATGCTGGTAAAGTGAACGAGCACTCGCAGCCCCTACGCTAGCAGCATAGACCCCATCGGGCCATGCAATGGCATGTGCACGTAACGCCTGCAAGTAACACTCACAGGCTGTACTACTAACAAACACCACTGCATCGTAATGCGCCGGATGATGCTGCTGGGGGGTAAAAAAATCCACAGCTTCGACCTGTAAGGCCGGCAAAATTAGCGTAGAGACCTCTTGAGCTTGCAGCGCTTCAGCTAAGCGCTCATTGCGCCCCTCGGGGCGCGTTAATACTGCCGTTACACGAGGTGGTGTCGTGCTTTCCACGCCCCACCCTAAGATTCAGCACTATCAGCAGCTAAGCGAGCCAAGATCTCGCGGGCACCGCTAGCAAGTAGCTCGTTCGCTACCTCTTCACCTAAGGCCTCGGCTTGCTGGCGCGAACCGGTTTTTTCAGCACGAATCACACGACTACCATCGGGTTCGGCGACAAAAGCACGAATATGGATGTCGTCGCCCTGCAATTCAGCGTAAGCCGCTAATGGTACTTGGCACGATCCCCCTAAAACACGGGAAACGGCACGTTCGGCCAATGCCCGACTGGTCGAGTCAGGACACGCTAAGGGCGCTAACCACTGAGCAACATCTAGACGATCTTCCAAGACCTCGATACCTAAAGCACCTTGGCCCGCTGATGGCAAACTATCTTCGGGTGTTAGGTATGAACGAATGCGCTCACCCAAATTTAAGCGCTGCAATCCTGCTGCCGCCAAAATAATGGCATCGTACTCACCCTTATCAAGCTTGCCTAAACGCGTGTCGAGATTACCCCGTAACGGACGCACTTCAAGATGCGGATAACGCTCACGAATTTGAGACTCGCGTCGTAAACTGGATGTGCCCACCACTGCACCAGCAGGCAGGTCGGCTAATTGCTCGTACTTAGACGAAACAAATGCATCGCGCGGATCGCCCCGCTCAAGAATCAAGGGCAATGCAAAGGGTGACTGCAAGTCGAACGGCACATCTTTTAACGAGTGCACTGCTAGATGGGCCCGCCCATCTAATAAAGCCGTTTCCAGCTCTTTAATAAACAGCCCTTTACCGCCCACTTTGGACAAGGTGCGATCCAAAATTTGATCACCGCGGGTTGTCATACTAAGCAGCTGCACATCACACTCGGGATACAACGTTTTGATCCTATCGCGTACGTGCTCTGCCTGCCACATTGCCAAACGACTTGCACGCGTAGCAATAACTAAAGTTTCAGGTGATGCAACTGACATGTATGTATTAACCTGCAAAATAACGTGCTATGGCGGCACCCACGATACCAATCACGGCCAGAATCCCAAGGCCCTGTAATAATGACAGGCCCGATTCATGCTTTTTGCGATCTGAGTTACGTAAAAAACTCATGATGTAATCCTTCTTAACGTTTACGGCTGGCCATCCACTTCCCTAGCACAATTACTAAGGCAGCAGCAGCTAACTCTATAGCTATTTTATACCCATGTGGCACCACACCGAATTGACGTTCAACAATAACGTCGGTAATTAGCATGCCACCGGCAATCCAGCCTAACAAACCCGCGCCCAGTGTAACAACTATAGGGAAGCGGTCAATCAATTTTAAAACAATCGTACTACCCCAGATAATAATCGGCACACTCAACAACAAACCAAAGATGACATAGCCCATTTGATGGTCAGCGTGTACGTTTTGTGCCGCCCCAGCAATAGCAATTACATTATCGAGGCTCATCACAAAGTCAGCGATAAGAATCGTTTTCACCGCAGCCCACACGGTATTACTAGCCTGAATACCTTCATGATGTGAATCATCGGGCATCAATAACTTCAGACCAATCCAAAACAGTAAGATAGCACCCACTATTTTAAGGAAAGGTATTTCCAACAAGGCCAAGGCAAAGAAAATGAGTATGACACGTAAAATAATCGCCCCAGCGGTACCCCAAAAGATACCTTTCATACGGTTTTTGTGATCGAGTCTTCGACAAGCCAGAGCGATAACTACGGCGTTATCCCCCCCCAGCAAAATATCAATCATGACAATTTGTATCAGCGCGCCCCAATGGAGCATTTCAAAGAACTCGAGCATCTTTTTCCTTCATGCAGATATGGTGTAAGAAGTTTAGTCCCGTTTCGCCAGCGACGATAACAAAAACAACAAAAAGAAAAACTGTATACTAAATACCGTTTATACACAAACCCGTTTTCCCCTAGAGGAAAGACGAGCCAAACAAAACACCCCGGGCGTTATAACACGCCGCGGGGTGTTTTTTCATGACGTCAGGCTAATTAGTACAGATAAAAAGCTGTACCAAAAGCAGCTTCAGCAGTCATTTACAAGATTGATTTCAACAACTTGCCCATTTCCGATGGGTCACGTGTAGTACGAATACCGCACGCTTCCATTACTTCTAGTTTGGCATCAGCGGTGTCCGCACCACCAGAAATCAACGCACCAGCATGGCCCATGCGTTTTCCGGGAGGCGCTGTCACACCGGCAATAAAACCAACAATCGGTTTGGTCATATTGTCTTTAGCCCACAATGCGGCATTCACCTCATCCGGACCACCAATTTCACCAATCATGATTACCGCATCAGTATCGGGGTCGTCGTTGAACATCTTCAGGACATCGATGTGCTTCAGACCATTAATGGGGTCACCACCAATACCTACAGCACTAGACTGACCCAGCCCTAACTCGGTTACTTGAGCTACCGCTTCGTAGGTCAGTGTACCGGAGCGGCTAACCACACCAATACGACCTTTACGATGGATATGACCGGGCATAATACCGATCTTAATTTCGTCTGGCGTAATTAAACCAGGGCAGTTTGGACCCAACAACAAGGTTTTCTTGTTCTCGGCACGCATGCGGTTACGCAGTTCCAGCATATCGCGCACAGGAATACCTTCGGTAATACAAATAACCAGATCCAGATCGGCTTCAACTGCTTCCCAAATCGCTGCGGCGGCACCTGCTGGTGGCACATAAATAACCGAAACGGTTGCGCCGGTAGCATCACGTGCATCGCTTACATTCGCGTAAATTGGAATACCTTCGAAATCCTCACCAGCACGGCGTGGGTTCACCCCAGCCACAAAGGCTTCCTGACCATTACCGTATTCACGACACATGCGTGTGTGAAACTGGCCTGTTTTTCCAGTAATACCCTGTGTAATGACTTTTGTGTCTTTATTAATCAGTATCGACATTTATTCAACCTTTTCCCGTACTTATTTGGCGGCGGCAACAACTTTGGTGGCTGCTTCAGCCATCGTGTCGGCGCTGATAATAGGCAGACCAGAGTCAGCAAGCATCTGTTTACCCAGCTCTTCGTTAGTACCTTTCATGCGCACCACTAAAGGCACGTTCAGGTTCACCGCTTTACATGCTGCGATCACACCTTCGGCAATCACATCGCAACGCATAATGCCACCAAAAATGTTCACCAAAATGGCTTTAACCTCTTTGTTGGACAACATGATTTTGAAAGCTTCAGTCACTTTCTCAGCGGTAGCACCACCACCCACGTCAAGGAAGTTAGCTGGCTCACCGCCAAATAACTTAATGGTATCCATCGTTGCCATGGCTAAGCCTGCACCGTTAACCAAGCAACCAATATTACCTTCCAGCTGGATATAGGCTAAATCGTATTTGCTAGCTTCAATTTCAGCAGGGTCTTCTTCGTCCAGATCGCGGAACTCAAGAATATCTTCCTGACGGAACAACGCATTGCTATCAAAGTTGAACTTCGCGTCCAGCGCCATGATATCGCCAGAACCAGTAAGAATTAATGGGTTAATTTCAGCCAACGAAGCATCTGTTTCCCAGTACGCTTTGTACAGTTTCTGAAACTCAGCAGCCGCCTTAGCTTGAGATGCCTCTGGAATACCAATACCTGCAGCCAATTGTGTCGCTTCAGCATCAGTTAAACCGGTAGCAGGATCTACAAATACCTTTAAGATGGCATCTGGATTGGATTCAGCAACCTCTTCAATTTCCATACCACCTTCAGCAGATGCCATAACGCAAACTCGCTGTGACTCGCGGTCGGTTACGATACCTACGTAGTATTCTTTCTTAATGTCAGCGCCCTCTTCAATTAAAAGGCGGCGAACTTTTTGACCTTCAGGGCTGGTCTGATGAGTAATCAGTTGCATACCCAAAATTTCGTCTGCCAATTGACGTACTTCATCAATTGAGCGGGCCAGCTTCACTCCTCCCCCCATGCCGCGGCCACCCGCATGAATTTGGGCTTTAACTACCCAGACGGGTCCACCTAGCTCTTCAGCAATAGCGACTGCTTCATCGACGGAAAATGCTGGCTTACCTTGTGGTACAACCACTCCGTATTTCCGTAGCAGTGCTTTGCCCTGATATTCATGAATTTTCATTTATTACCTGTCAGTCTTAAAAACACATTAAAAAAAACTACTATCGGCATTCCGACATCATCTTACTACCCTCTCAGGCTTCGCACTCAGAGACTTCTGGGTGGATGTACCATCGTGGGTATTTTCTTCTAACCACCTCGCCTGAACTGTGCATGGCGTGGCAGCCGTCTATATGAAATGGTCGTACGGGCTCATCACCTGTAGGAGGATTCGTACTGTGCACTCGGTTCGCCATCGACTGAATTGCTACAGTGGGCAGCACATCCGTTAATTCTGTCATGTGCGTACACCCCGCTGTTTTCGCAAAACGCTCACGCACGGCACGCCTAAACCCTTTGACAAGATTTAAGCCAATTAACTGACGATACGACTCAGTGATAGCGGTACAGATCTCACCATACGGTGCTGCATCATAAGCCACGACCGCATCAGTGATAGTGAAGCTGTCATTAATGGTGATACGCACGTGCATATGGTGTACAGGGGTACCCGCCTTATGCGTGCCTTTAAACGCTGAGGGGAAGTCGTAGGCCTTAACATCGATGAGTTCTGCCTCGATATCCCATTGACCGTCGGCCCGCGTAAAAGCCTGCGTGCGGATGGTGCGGGTATGTAGAGCTTCGCGTTGTATGGAAGGTGGAGGAAGCGGCATGGATGTGAATTCAGTACAACATGGAAAATTAACAAAAGAAGTATAACGCACCTCGTATTTCCAGTATAACCACGTGGCAATCATGAGGGTGACCGCTTACTTGGCCAACACAAACCGAGGCATGCTTCACTAGGAATAAAAAGTGTGGCGCTTCGCTGCGCTTGCCACAAGGCAAAATGTTGCAATGCATCACCGTACGGACAGCATAAGAAAACAGAGCAGCCAGTGCACGGTAAAACAAATGGAACAAGAGAAGAAAACACGGCTTGCAGTGTGATATACGTAGGCACCATCACACTGCACGTTGAAGAGCCACGCGCATACAGCAAACACAATAAACATGTTTTGCCACACGGCAAGGCATATTGCTGGTGAAACCTAGCAAAGTGGAAATAACATAGAGCGTGGCAAAGGTGCCAACAGTAGAGAGTTACTGATCTATGTTTTTAGCGGCTGCAAGAATTTTGTTAAATACGTCGCTACTGAAGCCGCGGCTGAGAATAAAGCGACACTGACGCGCATATTCTTTTTGGTCGGCAGGCACCGAGCCAAACTTGCGGTCCCATACTTCAAAGGCCCGATCAAATTCAGTATCGCGTAACGATTCCGTAATAAGGTTAACGGTATCTGAATCTACGCCATTTTGACGTAACTCTTGTGCGATTCGTCGCGAACCTAACTTATGCGCTTTACGATTAATAAGACTGTGCGCGAATCGTTCATCTGATAACCAACGCTCGCGTTCTAAATCATCAAGTAGCGACTCGATAGCATCTAAGTCGTCAGTGTGCCGCTGCAGCTTACGCTGCAGCTCTACCCGTGAGTGTTCACGCCGAGATAAAAAATCGATAGCACGAGCCTTTAACGAAGGCCCCGACGCCTTATGTGAGCCTGCCAAACGGCTAGCAAACTCATCTGGATCGGACTCGAAAGGCTCGTCATCCATCATTTTATTCAGCGCTATCTGGGCTATCGACTAACTGTGACTGAGGCTCGGTTGGTGCTGATTCAACGACTGCACCCATAGGAGCAATGCCAAATTTCTCGCGTACCAAATTCTCAATTTCTCGCGCTAATGCTGGGTTCTCACGCAAGAACTCACGTGCGTTATCTTTACCCTGCCCAATACGAGTGCCGGAGTAGCTATACCACGCCCCAGCACGATCGACGACCCCGGCTTGAACACCCAGGTCGATGATTTCGCCTTCGCGGGAAATTCCTTCGCCATACAAAATGTCGAACTCGGCCTGCTTAAAGGGTGGCGCCACTTTATTCTTAACCACTTTAACGCGGGTTTCGTTACCGACCACTTCATCACCACGCTTAATTGAACCAATACGGCGAATATCTAAACGTACCGATGAGTAGAATTTAAGTGCATTACCACCTGTGGTAGTTTCTGGGTTACCAAACATAACGCCAATTTTCATGCGAATTTGGTTAATAAAAATAACCATGCAATTCGCACGTTTGATCGTAGCCGTTAATTTGCGTAGTGCCTGACTCATTAGACGGGCCTGCAAACCGGGCAGTGAATCGCCCATATCGCCTTCAATTTCCGCTTTAGGCGTCAGCGCCGCGACGGAGTCGACCACAATAAGATCAACAGAACCAGAACGTACCAATGCATCGGTAATTTCCAAGGCCTGTTCACCCGTGTCGGGCTGAGAAATCAGCAAGTCGCTTAAATTAACCCCAACCTTTTGTGCGTACTGCACATCGAGAGCATGCTCGGCATCCACAAAAGCACATGTACCGCCCAGCTTCTGCATCTCGGCAATGACTTGCAGGGTAAGGGTTGTTTTACCCGATGATTCCGGACCATAAATTTCGACTACGCGCCCACGTGGTAAACCACCTACCCCCAAAGCAATATCCAAACCTAGTGAGCCCGTTGAGCACACTTGAATATCGTGTTCGACCTGATTATCGCCGTAGCGCATGACCGAACCTTTACCAAATTGCTTTTCGATTTGAGACAAAGCAGCTGCGAGGGCTTTGCTACGCTCGGCTGAAACAGCTTTGCTTCGTTTATCGTCCATGAGGGATTCCTTGAAAGAAAAGATACGGATAACGTCGTGTAAGCCACATCATACAATTTCGTTTTGGCTTGTTCCAACTGAACGCGACAACCGAATGTGATAAAGGCTTAGTAAACCTGAACAGAAAAACCTCGTATTTATTCGCCTACAACACTTAACTACGATAGTTCATCCTGACTACGGCTTCACAAGCATTTTTAAATTATACTGTACAAATAAACAGATATCCAGTTACGGTATGACTAATCTGACCGACACGACCCAATAACAACAGTGGTGTTGCACACAACAACTGCCCATCACCATTGCCTTAGCATTAAGCCATAAAAGCGATATCAAGTGCCTGCAACAAGGTAGTACTCACAATGGAAAAACATAGCTTAGTGTCGTCTCTAAATGCAGTCCTAATCACCGCTAACAGTCTGTTCAAAAAGGTAAAAGAAACAAAAAATCACACTCTATGGCATGCTGCATGGCACTCGACAGGGCCCAATTAGGGCGTACAATCTGTCTCCATCTTCCCTCAATCCACCCCAGCATATACTCCGCTGTATCTGCTTTCACTGACTTCAAAAGTATTGTTCATGTGGTTTAAAAACTTACGCATTTTTCGCCTCTCCCCCGCCTGGTCTTACTCTGCAGACGAATTAGAAGGGTTGCTTGAAACACACGCCTTTCAACCGGGTACCAGCCAAGACCCCGTCAGTGTCGGCTGGGTCGCACCGCGCGAAGGTGGGGCCTTGGTACACAACTTGAACGGTCAATTTTTAATTAGCGTTCGGTCCGAAAAAAAGCTGCTTCCCACCACGGTTATTAATCAGGTTGCTCGCGCTAAGGCTCGTGATATCGAAGAAGAACAAGGCTACCGTCCGGGTCGCAAGCAGATGCGTGAAATCAAAGAGCAAGTCATTACCGATCTATTACCCCGAGCCTTCAGCATCCATCGCGATACAAAAATATGGATCGATACCCAAAACCATTGGCTTGTGGTCGACGCCGCTGCTGCGGCCACAGGCGACGAGGTGATGGGTCTACTCGCCAAATCGCTTGATCCCTTCCCTGTGCTGCCGTTGTATACCGAGCTATCCCCTGCCGCCGCCATGACAGCCTGGCTCGTTGCTGATGAAGCGCCTGCCAACTTCACTATTGACCAAGATACCGAGCTACGCTCTACCAGCGAGAGTCGCGCTGTCGTACGCTACGTACGCCACAGTATTGATTCCGACGAAGTACGTAAACACATCGAATCCGGCAAGCAATGTACACGTTTAGCCCTTACATGGAATGACAAAATTTCATTCGTGCTAACCGACGGTTTAGAAGTGAAACGTTTAGCTCCGCTAGATGTACTGAAAGAGCAAAACGAAACCACGATGGGCGACGAAGCAGAACTATTCGATTCTGACATGACCCTCATGACTGCTGAACTGGCCCCCATGCTTAACGACCTGATCGAAGCCCTAGGCGGCGAGAAAACGGTCGTGTAAGTTAAGATCAAGAAAAAGCGGTCAGGGTGATTGGTGCACCCTGACCGCTTTTTTATATGTAAATGCTGTCGCTTTCGTTAATACATACCGTGGAACACAGCATCCTCTGGACCAATATGAGAGGGTGGGTTCCACGTTACGTCACGCATCGAATGCTGCACAATATGCTCCACCCCTAGCAGCACCGCAAAAATCGCCATCCTAACAGGAATTCCGTTATCAGCCTGACGGAAAATCGCTAAACGAGGATCGTGATTTAAATCAACGCTAAGGTCGTGCGCCCCTTCGCGGCTGTCTCGCGGCAGCGGGTGCAGCACAATGACATCGGCATCGCAACAACGATCCACCACTGCCTTATTAATTTGAAAATCAGAGGTGTAGCCCTCGAGTTGTTCATCCGAGAAACGCTCTTTTTGTACCCGTGTCGCATAAATGACATCAGCGCCCTTAATACCTTCTTCAAGCGAATGATGCTGCTCAATCACATGGTTTCCATGCTTCGCTACTTGCTCAATAATATCGTGCGGCATTTCAAGTCCGGGCGGTGACACCAGCGTGAACTTCAGCCCTTTATAAAGCGCCAGCAACTTAATCAGTGAATGTACGGTACGCCCGTATTTTAAATCGCCCGTGACGGCAATATGTGCACCATCAAGCAACTTACCCAAGCGAGAAAACTCGGTCAAAATAGTGTAGAGATCCAACAGCGCCTGACTAGGGTGTTCGCCTGCCCCATCCCCGCCATTCACCACAGGAATATTGGTTGCACGGGCAAACTCGGCCACGGAGCCTTGCTCTGGGTGCCGGATAACCATCGCATCCACATAACCACTCATCACACGGCTGGTATCGTAAATGGATTCGCCCTTAGCCATCGACGAGAAAGTAAAGCCAGTGG
>DATGRU010000284.1:0-2534 GCA_035303295.1 Paenalcaligenes sp. | reverse complement strand
GTACGCCTTGACGATTTACGCTGGTTGAAGTCCGACATTAAGTCCATTTCTTTATTGGGTAATGTGCTGGCCCGTCAGGCGGCAGTCGAGCAGGGTGTAGACGAGGTTATTCAGTTCCGTAATGGTTACTTAACTGAAGGGGCTTCGTGCAATATTTGGGTGGTACGTAATGGTGTCTTGTTGGCCCCGCCACGCAATAATCTTATTCTGGAAGGGGTGCGTTATCGCCTGCTGGAAGAGTTGGCAGCCAAGGCGGATGTGGCCTTCGAATCGCGTCCTATTACCGAAGATGAAGTGAATACCGCCGACGAGCTGATGCTTAGCTCGGCCACGAAGGAAGTGCTGCCGATTGTGCAGTTCAATGGTAAAGCAGTGGGTACAGGTAAGCCCGGCCCCGTGTACGAGAAATTGCGTGCCGGTTACGACGAGCTGATTGAAGCATTGGGAGAAACAGCATGATTAGCCCAGAAGATTCATTAATCGAATACCCTAGCGAATTTCCGATCAAGGTAATGGGTAAAGCAGTGCCTGAGTTCGCCGAGGTGCTTACCGACGTGGTGCTGCAGTACGACCCTGTGTTTGATCCCGCTGGAATTGAGTTTCGTCCCAGCAAAGGGGGCAACTACATGGGTTTAACCTTCAGGGTCACGGCGACCTCGCGCGAGCAGCTGGATAATTTGTATAAAGCCTTGCATGCCCACCCGTTGGTTTCCATTGTGCTGTAAGCGCTAGGCTTAAATTTTTATGATTAGCGTACGACATTTGGCGGGGCTGCTTGAGTACCAACCGGTATGGCAAGCCATGCGCGATTACACCGATAGTCGTGATCCGCAAAGTGCTGACGAAATTTGGTTGCTTGAGCACTCGCCGGTGTACACCCTTGGGCAGGCAGGTTTGCCCGAACATGTACTAAACCCTAACGGTATTCCGTTGGTGAAAACAGATCGGGGCGGGCAGGTTACCTATCATGGGCCAGGGCAATTGGTGGCCTATTGCTTACTTGATTTACGGCGATTGGGGCTGTACGTTAAAGAGTACGTAGCACTGCTTGAAACGGTCATTATTGATACGCTGGCTGAATTAGGCGTGCCCGAGGCCTGTACCAAAGCTGGTGCACCGGGGGTGTATGTGCCTGCTCATGTGGTGCAAGGGGCGCGTAGCTCTGCGCACGAATTGGTTAAGATCGCTGCGTTAGGTATTAAGGTGCGACAAGGCCGTTGCTATCATGGCTTATCCTTAAACGTGGACATGGACTTGGCCCCTTTTCTGGGCATTAACCCCTGCGGTTATCAGGGTTTGGAAACCACCGATATACGTAGTTGTGGTGTTCAAGTAACGGTTGAGCAGGTGGCTGATGTGCTAACACGCAAATTAAACACCGCGCTAATGCAGTATCCGCAAGCCGTGGCCGCGGTATAGCAACTGTGCTTGACTCTTACCCCTTGCTGCCAATAGCCTGACTATATAGGGCATAAGCATCCAGCCCTAGCCCTGCGTGAACTGCAGCCGTACAATTGTTGTTGAATTTTAATTTTGCCAACGACGCTTATCGTCGTCTCTGTGCTTATGACCTCTACTGTAGATACCTCCGCCGAACGCAAGCCGACCGTACGCCCTCGTAACGAGGCTTATGATGCCACGGCCAAACAAACGGCTAAAGCGAAAACTTCACGCATTCCGATTAAGGTAGAACAAGCCGAGCGTCTGAAAAAGCCTGAGTGGATTCGTGTTAAAGCAGCGGCCCCTAATTCTAAGTTTCACGACATTAAACGCATTTTGCGTGAAAGCAATTTGTTTAGTGTGTGCGAGGAAGCCACCTGCCCGAATATTGGCGAGTGTTTTGGTAACGGCACCGCAACCTTCATGATCATGGGCGAGAAGTGCACACGTCGCTGCCCCTTCTGTGATGTGGGACACGGACGTCCCGACCCGCTTGATCAAGACGAGCCCCGCAATCTAGCGGCGGCCATTGGTAAAATGCGCTTATCGTATGTGGTGGTTACTTCTGTAGACCGCGACGACTTGCGCGATGGCGGTGCAGCGCACTTTGCAGAGTGTATTCAAGAAATTCGCACGCAGTCGCCTTCTACCTCTATCGAGGTATTGGTGCCTGACTTCCGCGGCCGTCTCGATAAAGCCTTAGATATCTTGCAAGATACACCGCCCGATGTGATGAATCACAATCTGGAAACTGTGCCACGTTTATATAAACAAGCACGCCCCGGTGCTGATTACGAGCACTCCTTAAAGTTGTTGTCCGACTTCAAACAGCGTTGCCCTGACGTACCCACAAAGTCCGGCTTAATGGTGGGCTTAGGGGAAACTGACGAGGAAATTCTTGAAGTTATGCGCGACTTGCGTAAGCATAATGTAGACATGCTGACCATCGGGCAGTATTTACAGCCTTCCGAGTATCACTTGCCTGTTTTACGCTACGTAACACCGGATCAGTTTAAGGCCTTGGAAGCGGCAGCCTATGAAATGGGCTTTACCCATGCAGCAGTGGGTGCAATGGTGCGTTCCTCGTACCATGC
>DATGRU010000283.1:0-4667 GCA_035303295.1 Paenalcaligenes sp. | reverse complement strand
CTACGATTAAGGGGTCGGCATCGGGAGCGTTAAGAATTGCCTCAACCAATGCTTCTAACCCTGCCTCGCGCGCTATTTGAGCGCGAGTACGACGCTTTGGCTTGTACGGGGCATATAAGTCCTCAAGGCGCTGTTTTGTCTCTGCCGCTTCGATCTCGCTTAGCAATTCTGGGTTAAGCTTACCCTGTTGTTCAATCGACTCTAAAATAGCGATTCGTCGTGCTTCCAGTTCGCGCACGTATAATAGACGAACTTCTAGTTCACGCAGTACGCCATCATCCAACCCACCGGTCGCTTCCTTACGGTAGCGTGCAATAAACGGTACCGACGCGCCATCGTCCATCAGTTCTATGGCAGCATTAGCTTGGCTTGCACGTATATTCAGTTCATCGGCTAGCCGTTGTACGATGCGGCTTTGGTCAATAGTACGGGGTGGGGTTTCTATAGTGGTATCGGTCATTGAATTAACAAGGTTTTAAAAGCTGGACGCGGCACATTTTGCCATACAAACGCATTATCGTAAGGTTACCCTATGTGACGAGCGCGACTCATCTTGAGACGCATCTGATTATAGAGTAGTGACGCGCAGAATCACTTATCAACATACCCATCATGCTAACGCTGGAACTAGACGACATTTTCTCCGAATCGGGCCCATTGGCAGAGTCGGTGAAGCACTATCACTTACGACACGGCCAGCTAGAGCTAGCGCGTTCTATTGCTAAAGCGATATCGGATCAAGAGATTCTGATTGCCGAGGCGGGTACGGGTACCGGTAAAACGTGGGCCTATTTGGTACCGGCGTTTTTAAGTGGTGGCAAGGTCTTGGTGTCCACGGGAACGCGTACCTTACAAGATCAATTGTTTAGGCGTGACCTACCGCATCTACGTAAGGCCTTAGCCCTCTCTTTGCAAATTGCCTTGTTAAAAGGCCGTAGTAATTACGTCTGCCATTATCATTTAGAACGTGCAGAGCACGATGGCCGAGGTTTCAGTTCGCGACGCGAAGCCGAATACCTGCATGAAATTACTCGCTTCATTACGCAAAGCACCACGGGTGACAAGGTTGATTTGGCTTCTGTGCCTGAAGATGCCGAAATTTGGTCGCGGGTAACGTCCACACGGGAAAACTGTTTGGGTCAGGACTGCCCCTTTGTGTCCGAGTGCTTTGTGCTAAAAGCACGTCGCAAGGCACAAGAGGCCGATGTGATTGTGGTGAATCATGCCTTGTTTATGGCGGATCTTGCGTTGCGCGAAGAAGGCATCACCGATTTGCTGCCTACGGTGGACACCGTCGTATTCGACGAAGCTCATCAGTTGCCCGGGGTGGCGACGCGCTTTCTGGGCACATCGGTATCTATACACAATTTGCTGGATTTAGCACGCCAAGTCGAGGTGGCAGGGCTGGCCCACGCGCGCGGGGTGACCGATTGGAGTGCTGTGTCTGGGGCTATCGAGACCGCTTGTAAAAACCTGCGTTTGCAGTCCAGCGAAATCGCACAAATGCCCGGTGGTCGAGCCACCTTTGCAGCCATACCTAACCCTGACGCGTTTGACGAAGCCTTAGAGGTGTTGCTCGAGAAGCTGGATAAGGTCATTAAGCTGCTGGAACTGTTGGCCGATAAGCATCCCGATTTGAATGCGGCCTATAAGTTGGCATTGACGCTACGAGCTAAATTGTTTTTGTGGAGTCAGCCCGATCGCGAGGGACGTCATGCGCTGATGCCAGACGCTGCGGCAGAAGAACTGAAGAAACAAAGCGAAGAAGAAGTAGTGCGTTGGGTTGAGCATGGTACGCACTTTTTTCGCTTCCACAGTGCACCGCTGTCGGTAGCAAAGATTTTCTCTCGTTATCGTGAACCGCATCAGGCGTGGATACTCACCTCGGCTACCTTATCAGTACACGGTAATTTTGCACACTTTGTACATCAATTAGGTTTGTGGGAAGCCAGAACGGAAGTTTGGCCTTCACCTTTCGATTATGCCGAGCAAGCGTTGCTGCTGGTGCCTAATAGTTTACCTCTGCCCAATACAGCACGCTTTAATGTTGAGTTTGTCGATTTGCTGCTACCGCTCATTCAGCAGACAGATGGGGGCGTGCTTATTTTGTGCACTACCTTAAGGGCTGTTGATCAGATCGCAGATTTACTGGCTGAACGGTTTGACGAGGAATTTATTGATCGTCCCTTATTGCGGCAGGGCGAACGTTCTAGGCGTGTTCTGTTGGATGCGTTACGTAACGGTAGTAACACCGTACTGGTAGGTAGCGCCAGCTTCTGGGAAGGTATCGATGTGCCCGGTGATGCCTTAACCTTAGTTGCCATCGACAAATTACCCTTTGCGCCACCCGATGATCCAGTGCTTGAGGCGCGGATGAGTGCATGCCGCGAGCGGGGGGGGAATCCTTTTATGGAATTTCAGTTACCGGATGCAGCCATTGCGTTAAAGCAAGGTGCAGGGCGTTTGATTCGTACTGAAAATGATTGGGGGGTGTTAGTGGTGGGCGATGCTCGTATGGTTGATAAGCCTTATGGGCGACTATTGTGGCGAGGGCTACCGCCGTTCACCCGGACACGAGATCCCGAACGTGCCGTACAATTTTTTGCATCACACCCGAAAGCGAATCAAAAAACAAAGGCCTAGCTGTACTGCTAGGCCTTGTGAAAGCGTGTTGTTACCCTAGTAAGAGCCTAGGAACGCATCAGGTCGTGACGATTAAAGCCAATTAATGGGATTCCAATAATTCTTTTTGGTTTTAAGCCCTTGTTCCCAATAGGGGCTGTTGGGGAAGTTTTGATCCAGCACGCGCTTCGTGTCGTCGCGCAAATCGTGTTTATTGAGTTTGTCGTACGACAAATACATTAGGTAGAGTGCTTTCTCGGCAATTTCAACCCCTTCAAAGTCGGTAATAACACGTTGAGCGCGGTTGATTGCCGCCACGTAAGCACCGCGTGAGTAGTAATACTCGGCTACGTGCACTTCGTTTTCTGCAATAGTATTAACCAACCACGTGACGCGTTGTCGGGCGTCTGCTGCATAGCGACTATCGGGATAACGTTCGATCAAGTCGTTAAAGGCTTCGTATGATTCCCGCAAACCTTTAGGGTCACGCTCGCTAGGATCTTGCCGGGTAACGCGTGACAACACAGCGCTAGGGGGCGTAAAGCTGATCAACCCTTTAAGGTAGAGCATATAATCGCTACCAGGGTGATTAGGGTACTGTTGCTGAAAACGGTCGATTGCTGCTAACGCTTGTTCAGGCTCTTCGTCCTTCCAGTTAATGTAGGCTTGGTCGATTAGGGCTTGTTGTGCGTACGTGCCAAAAGGATACCTTGCTTCAATGGCTTCAAGACGCGAGCGCGCAGCATTCCAGTTGCCGGTATTCATTTCGGCTTTTGCGTCTTGGTACAGACGTTCTGCCGTCCAGCCTGCAGTTTCATCCACAGGCGCTTTAATCGTGCCGCACCCTGCAATAATTAAGGTTGCAGCAGCAACAGACGCAGCGCGCAGCAGACGCTGAGAAGCGGGAAGTCGAGACATAAAGTAATCTAGGCGAGTCACAAAAGTATCCTTGGTGTTAGCATTGCAGACTTGAATTATATGGGTTTGTCGACATGCCTGACAAAAATACTGATAAAAAGTTAAGCGTCGAACTCGACGGTGATAGTACCGAGGTACGAGTGTTTACGCTACCAATTTCGGCCGCGGCCGAGCGCTTGGATAAAACCTTGGCGCGCTTGATTCCAGAGCATTCACGCAGCCGCCTGCAATCGTGGATTGAGGGGGGGCATGTGCAGGTGAATCAAGCACAGGCTCGATCCCGTCAAATTGTGTACCCCGGTGATAGTATCACCGTATGGGAACAAGCTGCACCCGAGGATACGGCATATGATCCGGAAAACATTGAATTTCCGGTACTAAAAGAAACAGAACATTGGGTTGTGGTGAATAAGCCAGCAGGGTTGGTTACCCATCCGGGAGCTGGAAATTGGAGTGGTACGTTATTAAACGGTTTGCTGTATCGCTATCCCGAATTAAAAAGCGTGGCACGAGCAGGCATCGTGCACCGTCTGGATAAAGATACGTCGGGCCTAATGGTGGTGGCGCGTACCGATGTTGCTCAGACACACTTGGTGCGCCAATTACAAGAACGTAGTGTAAAACGTGAGTACATTGCGTTGGCGCATGGTTTTATGCCGCCTGAAGGGGTGATTCAATCACCAATCGGCCGTGACCCACGGGTTCCAGTACGCATGACCACGCAGCACGGCATTGCGCCTCGTGAAGCGTTAACTCGCTTTCGTGTACAACGATCCGGTTTTACTACAGAGGGGCAAGCGGTAACGGAAGTGATTTGCCAATTGCACACTGGGCGTACTCACCAGATACGGGTGCATTTGGCCAGCATTAAGCATCCCTTATTAGGTGATGACATCTACGGTGGTAAATCTATTCTGGGGGCTACGCGACAAATGTTGCATGCCCAAGCCTTGGCTTTTGTCGATCCAGCCACGGAATCTACGGTTGAGTTTAGGGCTGCTCCACCTGAGGATTTCGCTGCGGTGCAGGCTGTTATCCCATGGAAGTCGGCATGAGCTCCATTCAATACGTCAGTGGTTTGCCATGGGCGGGAGTCAGTTACTTCACCACACAGCGGCATGGCGGAG
>DATGRU010000282.1:0-4062 GCA_035303295.1 Paenalcaligenes sp. | reverse complement strand
GGGTGGGGCGCTTGTCGTCGGCTGCCAAAAACACTTCAAAGGGCGCTTCGTTTGCGATCTGTGTGTAGAACTGCCCTGTAGCGCCAAAGGATAATACCGCTTTGTGCTCGGTTGCTTCGGCAAAGGCGGCGGCAATTTCAGTGGCCGCATCGGTGAAGTTAGCTGCTACGGCCACGTTTGTGGTGGCAGCGTTGGCGGTGGAAGCAAAGGCAAAAACAGCGCTAGAGCTTAGCAGCGTAATTGAGACGGCGGAGCGTAAAAAACGCATGAAGTTTCTCCTCGGTACATTTTAAGCTATATATCGTTATATATCTAAGTATACAGAGATTTTTATACAGAGGGGAAATCGACCATATAAAGTGCCGTTCGGTTTGTGTGGAGAGGGGGTGAAGGGTACTGCCCCTATTGGGCAGGGTGTGAAGCGCTGCATAAAAAAACCGCTCTACGCCAAACGTAGCGTACGTAAGGCATAGAGCGGTGAATAGGTACCGCTCTGGTTAAAGGGAAGTGGGCTTACTCTTGAATGAAACGACCGCGTCCTTCTTCTTCGTCGTACACATAGAGCCCGGCCAAGAAGGTTTTGGTGCGCTCGTACCATTTACGCTTGCGTGGAGCAGGCGGCGTACGATCAATAGGTTCACCACCCTTAAAGATGTAATCAAAGCGGCTAGGCCGTTGCAACAGACTAATGTCCTGAATAGGATCGCCGGGTACCACGAGAATATCGGCATAACGGCCTGCTTCTAATTTACCCACTTGCTCGCGGTAACGTGGTGACAGTAAGCGTGTTGCGCCCAGCGTGCTGCTGTGTATGGCTTGTAGCGGGCTAAGGCCAAGGTAGTCAACAAAAATCTGCATTTCTCGCGCATGCCACTGGCCGTAGGGCACAGGAGACCAGCCAGATTCGCTACCAGCAATTAGTGGTACACCCGCTTCAAATGCCCGGCGTAAGTTTTTGCTGGCGGCTTCAACTTCGCGTTTAAAGGCGTCGGCTGACGAAGCGCCTGCTGTGGCTGGGTTTGCTTCAATTAAGTTAACCAACAAGGTTAGGGTGGGGGTGATGACGACATTGTTTTTTAAGCATGCCTCAATGCCCACGTCATCGATATACGAGGCATGGAAAATGTTGTCGAATCCAGCCAGAGCGGAATCGCGTGCCGATTCGCACGAACGCGCGTGAATGCTGCTTAATTTGCCCAGACGACGGGTTTCATCGGCGATCAGCTTAAGCTCTTCCAGGGTGAAAGCCGAGGCGCCCAGCGCATCAGGCGTGATTAAGTTATCGTTCGAGCCCGATACCTTAATAGCGTCGACTTCGTCCTTAATTTGTAAGCGCACCGCTTCAATTAAATCGCTTTTGGTTTTAACTAATACCGCAGCCTGTCCAACGGGAAATTCCATATTGCTTGGGAAGGAATCCTCAAGGCCTTGGTGGTTAGTGATTTGTTTGCCCGAGACGGTAAAACGGGGGCCGGGGAACATGCCTGTATCAATGGCATCGCGTACGGCTTGGGCCACGCCAAAGGTAGTCGCCGCATCAAAAGCGCTAGTGACACCGGCTTGCAGTACTTTCTTCGAGTAATACAGGGCTTTGGCTGTACGAAATTCGGCGGGCGTATACAGCGCGTTTTCTTCTTCTGAACGTGATTCACCGAATGAAATATGCGTATGGCCGTCGACTAAGCCGGGCATGATGGTACGTCCGGGTAGGTCGATTAATTCGTATTCATTTTCGTTGTAGTGTGCGGGTAAAGCTTCTACGGGCCCAACCCAAGCGATGCGCTCACCATCGACGACCACAGCCCCTTTTTCAATAGGATCATTTAGGCTGCCATCAATAATTTTGCCTTTAAGCAAGTATCCTTTGCTGTGTTTCATGTGTGTCTCCTGAATTATTATGGTGTAAGTTCAGTGAAAAAGTTTTAGTCAACGTAAAAGGGGCAGGCTTTCTGCCATGTTGACCGAAGCCACTCAGATCCATCGCATATACGTCGACGCGTGTCTTTTAGCGATGACGTGTTTTGCAACGTCCATGCAAGAATTGTAGGTGGGGTAGAAAAAGAAAAATGCCGATGTATCGACGATTTATATCGATAATCCGCCAAGCTGACTTAGTGGGGTTTGAGTGTGCAGTGTGCACCGACTGATTATTGATGCTGAGCCCTAAAATGGGTTAAGACAATGAAGCTTTAGCGAGCTTTAAAATATTGCGCTGGGGTTGTTCCAAACTGAGCGCGAAAGGCCACTACAAAAGCGGAGGCCGATTTATAACCTACATCCAGTGCTACGCGGGTGACGCTGTCGCCGTAAGCTAAACGTTCCATAGCAAAAATCAGTCGTTGTTGATGGCGCCAAGCCCCAAAGCTTAAGGTGGTTTCGCGTGCAAACAGGCGCTCAACGGTGCGTGCACTCGCCCCTACACGTTTGGCCAAGGTGTTAAGGGGCTCACGGTTAGCCGGTTCGTCTCGCAAAATGCGCACTACACGTAACGCACGCGGATCAGTGGGCAATGGTAGGTCGACAGGGGCTTGATCCAGTATTTGTATTTGGTCAATCAGCACGTGTGCCAGACGCTCTTGCGCAGAATTTAACTGATCCCATGGTAGGTCGGCACAACTTAAGATCAGTTCACGCACTAAAGGGGATACGTTCACCACTTTGCACTGTTGGCCTTCGCTAAGGCGATAGCGCTTAGGGTCAACATAAAGTACGTTGGTCTCGGCCGGACGCTTCACCCTAAAACTATGCTGTGTGCCCGCATTGATCCAGATGGCTCGGCTAGGTGGTAATAGCCATTCGCCAGTCGTGGTGGATACGTGAATGACCCCTTTGTTGGCGTACATCAGTTGGTGTTTGGCATGGCTATGTGGCGTAAGCTCACCCGGCTGCCAGTGCTCGATGCGGCCCACAATAGGGGATTGGGCTTGATCGGGGTTAGGGCCAGTATGATGTGCAGTCACCATGACGACCAATCTAATGCAGTGTCAGACTAAATGGCTGTGTGCTAAGGCGAGCCTCTTTAGCCCATCGCGCTAAGGGCAATGGTGGGTGTTGGTTCCAAATACGCTGCATAACTGGGCGTAGCATGGCGACATCGCGGGACGAAGGCCACATATAGGGGCTAACCCATTGCCACGTATTAGTGTGAGTAAGTTCACCCACTACAAAACGGAATGAATAGTGGCCGGGGCCCATTCCCATGCGTAAATCGCTTACGATCAGCAAGTCGTCGCGCACGTCAAAGCGTACCCAGTTGTTATTAAACCAACGCAATCGATCCAGTTCATCAGATGGGTTTAGCACGTCCGCCATATGTAAATTATTAGCCGCACACCAACTCTCTGGTGAGTCTTGATCAAAGATACCGATAATTACTTCGCAATCCATATCATCGGTAGTGCGTACGACAGAGCGCCACAGCAAGATACTAAAAGGTTGTGGCGTCGTGAAACTGCGCACGGGGGTGTAGCCTTGTGCGATCACATGCCTATGGGCTTTTTTATCCACATGCTGTTGGGCCAGCAAGCTGAGCCCGATATAACTGGTGCTAAGCGCGAGCGCCCACACGCAGGCTTTAGTGCTTAGGGGGCGACGCCCGACTATCAGCCCGATAAGGGTGGCAAGCAGCAACGGTGCGGTATAGAACGGGTCAATAATGAATAAGCTGCCCCACGCTTGGGGCGTTGGCGTTAAGGGCCAAAGCAACTGTGTACCGTAACTGGTTAGCGCATCAAGTAGCGGGTGGGTAATCAGTATCAGCCACAGCGACCACACTAAATAGGTCGCACTGTACCGAGGGTCTGGACGTAATAAACGCCACAACAACGCTAAACCAATGGCGACCGCGCTAAGCACAAAGACTGAATGCGAGAAGCCACGGTGGTGGGTCATGGCCAGAATCGGATCACTGTAGCGAATAATTACATCAAGATCCGGTACGGTGGCCAGCAGTGCACCAGTAGCTATAATTCTGCGCCCATGAAAGCGGCCAAGAGTTGCGCCAGCAATGCTGGCCCCGAGTACAGCTTGAGTGACAGAGTCCATGAGAAGCTAGGAGCGTAT
>DATGRU010000281.1:0-3115 GCA_035303295.1 Paenalcaligenes sp. | reverse complement strand
TATCCTTTAATAGAGAACTGACCACTGCCCATCGATAGTTAGAAAGACTATAAATAACCTATAACTCTCTACCACCCTCATACATACACCGAAGTGTAGCGCACGCCTAGTGGCAGTTTGGCCAAGGCAACCACACAGTCTGCTATCGTCGAAACTGCACGGCACACCCTCAATATCGTTTAATTTAGTCTTAAAACTTACAATTATTGAATATTTAAGAGAAAAATATTCAATAATACGGTTTTACCCTCTTGTATCTTTGTTTTACTCTAGTAAAATTTCAATACGATGAGCTTTGTTACTTTCAATTTCTTTTGCGTCACAACCGGAGATAAGCATGTCAGAGTTTATGGCTTCGATGGCTGACTTTATACCCAGTGTATTGATCGCAGTTGGCGGTATTGTTATCGGCCTGCTCGCCTTGCTAACGAGCGGTAATAAATAAAAGAAATTATAGTCCTGAACCAACGCCTACACTGTACAAAACCGCTTTACCCTCTATCTCTGCAAGGCTCTTATTTTCTATAGAGCCTGCAACTAAACAGCACTCGGTCAGAAAAAAATTGACTTTATTCAATAACTTATATAAAGTCGATAGGTTTGCTGCATGCGAAAGGCAATGATGTTATTGCAGTGTGTCTTGCTACACCGCTCTATAGACACTACCTTGGGCCTCTTATCTAAACAATAACAACCCGCCCACATTTAGCATGCCTAGGCGCCAATCTGTCATAGTGATACGTTTTCAAATTAGTCAAGCGTAGTATCCATAACTGCACGTCTATACAATTAGCTCTATCATCTGAGACAGATTAAAAAACACAGCCATCAAACAATGCGGCTGTCATAAAAAACAAATAGTTGATCTCTATACTCTATAGCAGTTTTGTATGCCCAAATGCGCGTACAACGGGGTGCCTACACACCCTGAACAGAGAACAACGCACTAACATAAAAAGAGAGTAATAATTAATGAAAACACTATACCCAAACCATTTAGTTGCCCGTCCCGAGCATGTCAATTTAGACAAAACCGATATCCGTTTAGGCGACACCGTATATTTACAACCCAAACATGGGCCTCAAGTGGTCGGCACCATCATCTTCAGCTCATCCATTTTTGGTAGCGAAACGTATACGGCCGACGCTATTGTTGGCGATGAGCACCTACAACAGCGTTTACGCATCCGCTTTCGCCATAAAGACATCCATCATGTCAACACACGCAGCAGTGCCACTCACTAAAACCCGCCATTAGGCGCTTACACAGCTTCACGCGACGATGCCTTCTGTTTTATTACTTAATCCAAACTCCTCAACAGAAAGCACGCGCCTTATGGTCGATATAGCCCAACGCTACTTCGACCAACACTCCCCAAACAAATGGAAAGTGAGTGGTCACACGGCCTACACCGGCCCAGCGATGATCACTACAGAGCCGGAATTGCACCAAGCTGCTCACAATTTAAATAACGCGGCTACGCATAAGCTCGCTCAACACTATGATGCGCTTATCATTAGCGCATTTGGTGACCCCGCCCTTAAGGAATTACGACAAAGCTTAAGCGTGCCCGTTGTAGGAATTGGCGAGTCGTCAATACGTCTGGCCTTAAATGCTAACTGTCGATTTGGTATTGCAACGACCACACCGAATCTGGTTAGCTCTATTCACAAGCAAGTCACCAGTGCAGGCGCAGCCCATTTATTTAGTGGACTGCGTTTAAGCAATCAGCCGCCTTTAACCTTAGCAAAACAGCCTCAGGCTCAAACTGCCGCCTTGCAACAGGCAGCAACGCTATGCATAGAAGAGGATGGTGCCGAGTTAGTGATTATTGCTGGTGGCCCACTCAGCCGAGCAGCAGAACAACTAAAAAGCCACTTCCCCAACACGGTTATCGTGAATCCCGTACAGGCTGCCTGCGAATACTTACTGCATAGGCAATAAAAAGGCCCCTGAGCTTCATTTAAGAAGCTCAGGGGCTATCTTAGAAGCCTTAGGCCTTACATACTGTGTACAAGCGCTTCAGGCAGCAATTTCCGATAGTAATTGGGTAGCGCAAAAAGCGCACCATGAACTTGTGCATTGTAGTATTGCAAGTCATTTATATTGCGCTGCTGTAAGCGATGCTCTACCTCTGCCGCATCCACCTGTGTCGGTTGCATAGAGTCGGATACGATAGCTAGCGCCCAGTACGAACCATACAAGGGGATATGCAAGCCGAAAGCATTCACATGCGTAAACACCTCCCCCAACTTAGCACTTAATGACTGCACTTGCTCGGGCTCGTAAAATGGCGCCCCCAAGTGCAATACCATTGCCCCACCTTCAGCAAGTACTTGCTTGCACTGTACGAAAAACTCAGTTGTATAGAGTGGACCAGCTGGCGTTTCGGGGTCAGTTAAATCCAATAACACCAAGTCAAATTTCTCGGTGGTGGAACGCACAAACTCAGCACCATCACCTGCGATAACCTTGGCGCGTGGGTTATCTAATGAACCATGGTTAATCGCCTGTAAATGTTGGCGTGAGACTTCGATGACCTCAGCGTCAAGATCGACCAAAGTGACCTGCTCGATCGTGGGATGCTTCAATAGCTCTTCAAGGGCACCACCATCCCCGCCACCCACGATCAGAGCTTTGCGGGGTGCTGGGTGACTAATAGCTACAGGATGGATCAATGCCTCGTGGTAGAAGAACTCTTCACGCTCGGCGGTCATCAAACAGCCGTCAAGACGCATCGTCAACCCTAGCTCGGGCGACTCAAGTAATTCTAAATGCTGATACTGAGTTTGTTTAGATAACACATGACGGTTAAACCTAAAGCCATAGACAGCATGGCTATTAAGTTCTTCAAGCAATAGCTCACCGCTGCCTACTGGGCCTTTTTCATCCCCACGCAGCAAACGATTGCGCTGTACTTGGCGCGGCTTAAAAGCCTCGACCAAACCATCAATTAGTTGTTGCGCTTTAGCCGAGTTATCATCGCTGAAATTGCACACGTAAACATCCAAGGTGACACCACCTCGTTCGGGCCACGTGTGAATCGCCAAATGCGACTCGGCCAACAGTAATGCACCGGTAACCCCGCCCGGCTCGCCTTGATATTCAGGAAAT
>DATGRU010000280.1:0-6125 GCA_035303295.1 Paenalcaligenes sp. | reverse complement strand
CAATAGTGCGAACAAACTCAAAATCATCTAAATCGCTGTTTTCAGCAAGCGGGGTGCCGGGCACACGTACCAATTGATTAATGGGTACGGATTCGGGGTAGGGCTTTAAGTTGGCAAGTTGTGCAATAAAACGGGCGCGTTGCTCTCGTGTCTCGCCTAACCCAACAATGCCGCCGCTGCAGGTGTTAAGGCCGGCTGCTCGCACTTCATCTAAGGTATCAAGACGATCTTGATAACTGCGCGTGCTAATAATCTGTGGGTAGTAGTCGGCGGATGTGTCTAAATTGTGATTATAAAAATCCAATCCAGCCTGTTTTAGACGTTGGGCCTGACCACTTTTTAGCATGCCTAAGGTAACGCAGGTTTCCATGCCAAGGGCTTTTACAGCGGTGACCATATCAATAACTTGATCAAGCTGGGCTTCGGTAGGGGAGCGCCATGCTGCACCCATACAAAAGCGTGTGGCGCCATTGGCTTTAGCGGCTTGGGCAGCTTCGACAACACGGTTAAGCGCCAACACACGTTCTGCTTCCAGCCCCGTATCGTATTTAGACGATTGCGGGCAGTAGCTACAGTCTTCAGGGCACCCCCCCGTTTTAATCGATAGCAGGCTAGAGCACTGTACTTCATTGGGGTTGTGATGAGCTCGGTGAACCTGCTGAGCCTGCCATAGCAAATCCATAAATGGCAGTTCGTATAACGCCATAATTTCAGATTCAGACCACTCTTTGCTTGAATAGGACATACCGTGCTCCCTTGAAAAAAGGAATCACTATAGCGAAGCGTATGTTTTTTGCTTTGGGCTAATTTCGTTAGTAGCGCGACTTTTTATTGAAAATAAGCGAAATTAGAGGAAGATGTTGATTTTTTGGCGGCGCGAAGAGCTATTTAACATTAATTTTAGTTACGTTTGGCGCGCGTAAACAAATGTTTCCTTATTGGGTTTAATAAGTTTGAATGGTTAGTTAATTGTTTTTGGTAATATTGGTATTCACTTAAAGTATTTGCAAAGGTTATGCTGAATAAGTCAGAATTCAGCTATTGCATACTGAGTGATCATGGACATTCGTCAACTTCAAGCTTTTGCCGCCGTTATGTCGACGGGCAGTATTACGGCTGCCGGTCAGGCCTTAGGGCGCTCGCAGCCTACGATTACGCGCCTCATCCAAGAGCTTGAGGCGCGATTGGGCTATGCGTTATTTGTGCGTCAGGGCCCGAAAGTACTGCCAACCGAGCAGGGCTTTCAAATTTATGACGATGTCATGAACGCTTTACACAGTGTTAAAAACGTCGAACAAAAAGCAGCAGCTATCGCGGGCGAGACCCTTGAGCCCTTACGTATTAGCGCCACCAGCGCGCTGATGTGTGGTCTGGTGCCACAAGCTCTGGCAAAGATGACGACGTGCAAAGAACGCACATCAATTCGTAGTGCGTCACCCGAGCAAGTGGTGCGCGATGTAATCAGCGGTGCAGCCCATGTGGGTTTAAGTAGTTTGCCGTTGGATCATAGCGGTGTAAAAGTGCACTGGATTGGTAGTGCGCCGTGTGTGGTGGCCATACCAAAGAACTCGCCACTAGCCTCCAAAAATACCCTGAACGAAGGCGACCTGCTGCCTTATACGCCTATTACTATGGCGAATCCCTATCGCTTACGGCAGCGTCTGCGGCAAGCCTTGCCTGAGGTGTTTCAGAAAACCGGTTTGATCGAAACCAACTCATCCGTGAATGCCTTATGTGCGGTGAAAGCTGGCTTAGGCGTTGCCGTACTCGAGCCTCTTAGCTGTCAGGGCTTAGCCATAGAGGGGGTCACAGTGCGGCCATTAGAGGTGACCATTCCGTTTCATTTTGGTGCAATTACATTACAAGGTCGCCAAAACACATCGGCCGTTGAGGCTTTTATTCACCTGTTACAGCTACAAGCGTCGCTGATTGCGGGTTTCCAATTACATAAGGTCTCTCAATATCGGGAGATCTTGCATGAGCAGCATGTAGATGCCTGTTCAGAAAAGGTAGTCGAACAATGAGTACAGAAAATATAACCGAGAGCGTATCTGGTTTAGCTTCATTGGAAGCCCGCTTACAGCGTGAGTTACGTTATCTCGATTTACCCGCTAAGCAGTGGATGCCTGAGCATGGTCAGGGCGAGTTCCACCACGATGTCGTGATTATTGGTGGCGGCATGGCCGGTTTAACCTTGCATGCAGCGCTTGCTTTTATGGGGGTGAACGCCACCATTTTTGATCGCTCGCCAGCCGACTTAGAAGGTCCGTGGGGCACCACGGCGCGCATGGAAACCTTGCGTTCACCCAAGCAATTAACAGGCCCAGCACTGGGAATTCCATCGTTAACGTTTCAGGCTTGGTACATTGCGCAATTTGGTGAACAGGCGTGGGATCAACTGAACAAAATACCCCGTTTGCAGTGGCTTGAGTACTTGAACTGGTACAAGCGGGTGCTGGGTATTGAGGTGCGAAATCAGCATACCTTGCTGGGCATGGATGCCTCCGATGCAGATTGGGTTGCCCTGCGCATTGAAACGCCAAGCGGTGCGATTGAAACGCATCATGCTCGACGCGTCGTATTGGCAACGGGTCGAGATGGCTTGGGCGGGCCTACCGTGCCCGAGGTGGCACACAGCTTGCCTCGAGATCGTTGGGCGCATTCTTCCGATAGTAACGATTACACATTGCTGAAAGGCAAGCGTGTAGGTGTGATCGGTGGGGGCGCTTCAGCGATGGACTCAGCTGCTACAGCACTGGAATCAGGCGCTGCACAAGTTAGCCTATTGGTACGTCGGCCTGATTTTCCACGGGTGAATAAAGGTAAGGGGGCAGGTAGCCCCGGTATGGTGTACGGCTTTTCGTCGCTTCCCGATGCGTGGCGTTGGCGCATTCGTCACTATATCAATGCGCAGCAAGTACCGCCGCCTCGCGATAGTGTGTTGCGTGTGTCCCAGCACGATAATGCCGCTTTTTATCTTAATTGTCCCTTTACCGACATGCGTATGGAAGGTGACGTCATCCGAGTGGAAACCCCGCAAGGTGTGTTCCATTTTGATTTTGTCATTTTCTCTACCGGCTTTACTGTCGACTGGCAGGCGCGCCCCGAATTTGCTGGAATCGCTCCGCATATACGAGTCTGGGCTGACCGTTACCAAGCTCCCGCCGACCAATCGGATGCCGAATTGATGGGCTTGCCCGATTTAAACGAGCATTTCGAGTTTGTGGCGAAAGAACCCGCACAACAGCCGGGATTAAGCAATATTCATTGTTTTGCTTACCCAGCCGTGTTGTCGCACGGAACCATTACTGGCGATATTCCGGCCATCAGTGACGGTGCCCGAAAACTGGCACAAAGTTTGGTTAGTCGATTATTTGTTCGCGACATCGACGCCCACTTCGAGGCGTTGCAGGCCTATAGCGACCCAGAAGTCTATGGCGATGAATGGGTGGATGCTAGCCAGCATAAGGAAGCGCAGTGACCATTTGGTTGATACGACGCCTGTCTCAGGCGTTAGTCGTTGTGCTCATGATGACACTTATTGTGTTCATCGGCCTGCATGCGATTGGAAACCCCATTGATACCTTAATTGGGCCTGATGTGGATCAGGTTCAACGGGCACGTATTATCCAGCAGCTAGGTTTGGACCAGCCTTTATGGAAGCAATACTTTGCGTTCCTTAATGGGGCGTTGCACGGCAATTTAGGTAATAGTTTTGTCTATAACATCCCTGCGGTAACCCTAATTATTCAGCGCCTACCCGCGACCCTAGAACTGGCCATTGCGGCAATGTTGTTCGCGGTTATTTTGGGTGTGCCCTTGGGGCTTTGGGCTGGGCTAAAACCTAACCATATCAGCTCACGCCTGATTATGACCGGTAGTATTCTAGGCTTTTCCTTGCCGACCTTTTGGGTGGGCTTAATGCTGATTATGGCGTTTAGTGTGGGTTTGGGCTGGTTACCTGCCAGTGGCCGAGGCGAAACGGTTACGGTATTTGGTTTGGAATGGTCTTGGCTCACCTTAGACGGCTGGCGGCATTTGTTACTGCCAGCGTTGAACCTATCGTTATTTAAAATTTCCTTGGTAATTCGACTTACTCGGGCAGGCGTGCGCGAGGTATTACCTCAGGATTTCATTAAGTTTGCGCGAGCGAAGGGTTTGTCGCCCATGCGGGTAATCGGTGTGCATGTGTTGCGCAATATCTTGATTCCACTGGTCACCGTACTGGGGTTAGAGCTGGGTTCCACCATTGCCTTTGCAGTGGTAACCGAGAGCATTTTCTCGTGGCCGGGTGCGGGTAAATTGATTTTAGACAGTATTAATACACTGGATAGACCGGTCATCGTGGCCTATTTGATTGTTGTCGTGTGTATGTTTGTGCTGCTTAACCTACTGGTAGACATTGCGTACCGCGTGTTGGATCCGCGTGTGCGCTTGCAAGGAGACCAGTAATGGCAAAACATGAACATGCCGTGGCAACAAGCCGTTCACCGTGGGCAGTAGCGGCCAAACAGTTTATGCGCTCTTACAGCGCGATGTTTGGCCTAACGCTTAGCCTGATCCTAGTCTGTGTGGCGATTTTTGCGCCGTGGATTACACCGCAAAACCCGTACGATTTAATGCAGCTAGATGTATTGGATAGCCGCCTTCCCCCTGGAAGTGAAAACGGCTTGGGTACGTATCATTATCTGCTGGGTACCGATGGTCAGGGCCGTGATATTTATTCCGGTATTTTTTATGGCCTACGTATTAGTTTAATGGTGGGCTTAGGGTCGGCCTTAATTGCTGCGGTACTGGGCACCAGCTTGGGCTTGCTGGCCGCCTATGCTGGCGGTCGAACCGACGCCATCATTATGCGTGTGGTGGATCTCATTCTGTCCTTTCCTTCCATCTTGGTGGCCATGATGATTTTGGCCTATTTAGGTAAGGGGGTCTCTAATGTTATCTTGACCTTAGTGATTCTTGAATGGGCTTACTATGCGCGCACGGCCAGAGGTCAAGCCTTAGTTGAAACACAGCGCGAATACGTTGAAGCCGCACACTGTTTGGGGATGCCGCACTGGCGCATTATGCTTAGCGAAATTTTGCCCAACTGTATGCCGCCGCTTATTGTTATTGCTACGTTACAAGTGGCACGGGCCATTACCTTGGAAGCCACACTTAGCTTTTTAGGCTTGGGGGTGCCCATTACCGAGCCCTCCTTGGGGCTACTTATTTCCAATGGTTTCCAGTATATGTTGTCAGGCGAGTACTGGATTAGTCTGTACCCTGGTCTGGCCCTGTTGCTTACCATTGTTGCGCTGAATTTAGTGGGCGACCGCTTGCGCGATGTGCTTAATCCGCGAGGCCAGTCATGACCCAGCCCGTCGTACTTGAGGTTAAAAATCTACGTACCAGTTTTAAAGGTGACGATGGCAAGTTGTATCCCGCAGTAAACGACGTGTCGTTACAGATTGGGCGGGGGCAAATTCTTGGGCTGGTGGGCGAGTCCGGTTCGGGTAAATCGGTTACTGGCTTTTCCATTATGGGGTTAATTGACCCACCGGGTCAGATCGAGCAGGGTGAGATCCTGTTTAAGGGGCAGGACATACGTCGCTACAGCCCCAAGCAGATGCGGCAGTTACAAGGTAACCGTTTAGCCATGATCTTTCAGGATCCGATGATGACCCTGAATCCGGTGCTGCGTATTGATGTGCAAATGGTGGAAACCATACGAGCTCACGAGCGAGTCAGTAAAGCACAAGCGCTTGATCGTGCGATTCAAACGCTGGCATTGATGGGTATTCCCAGCCCTGCAGAGCGCATACGTCAATACCCTCACCAGATGTCAGGGGGGATGCGCCAGCGGGTGGCGATTGCAATTGCCATGCTGCACCAGCCCGATTTAATTATTGCTGATGAGCCCACCACGGCGCTGGATGTGACCATTCAGGCGCAAATTTTGTCAGAAGTACAAAAGCGGGTGCGCGAACAAGGTACAAGCTTGATCTGGATTACTCACGACCTATCGGTGGTTGCGGGTTTGGCTGACGAAATTGCAGTCATGTATGCTGGACGTATCGTGGAGTCAGGGCCGGTTAATACGGTTTTAGATTATCCCGCTCACCCTTATACCGAGGGTTTAA
>DATGRU010000279.1:0-15474 GCA_035303295.1 Paenalcaligenes sp. | reverse complement strand
TCTTGCACCGACTGCAAATACACCGACACACCCGGCTCGTTGGCAAACTTTGTTTCCAAGTCGTCGATAATTGCACTGGCACCCCGGCTTCGTTGCCCTTGTTCCAGCAAACTAACTTGCATGCGACCGGTATTCAAGGTGGGATTGTTACCATCCACCCCAACAAACGCACTGACACTTTGCACATCAGGGTCTTGCAGTATTTGCTCGGCGACCTGCTCTTGTATACGGCTAATGGCGCTAAACGACGCCCGCTGCGGCCCCTCGGTAATAACCTGAATAATGCCGGTATCTTGTGGCGGGAAAAAACCTTTGGGTACAGCCACATAAAGCAGTGCAGTGAGCAACAAAGTACCCACTGCCACCAACAAGGTTAGGGGCTGATGGCGTAACACCCATTTCAGACCGCGATCGTACCCCGAGATCACTGCCTGCATCCATTGCTCCATCCGCTGGGTGAAGCGCTGCTGCACCCCAGCCCAGCCTGTTTTAGCCACACGCGTTCCTTCCTGCTCAGGTGCCCGTAACAAACGAGCGCACATCATGGGCGTCAAGGTTAATGAGATGAACAGCGAAAGCAAAATGGCAACCGCCAAGGTGCTGGCGAACTCACGGAATAAGCGACCGATCACATCGCTCATGAAGAGTAGCGGAATGAGCACCGCAATTAATGACACCGTAAGCGAAATCAGGGTAAAGGTGATTTGCGACGCACCTTTAAGAGCCGCTTTAAAGGGAGAATCGCCCTTTTCCAGATGACGAGCAATGTTCTCGATCATGACGATGGCATCGTCAACCACAAAGCCAGTAGCAATAGTCAGGGCCATCAGCGTCAAATTATTAACACTAAACCCTAACAACAACATCACACCAAAGGTACCTGCCAACGACAAAGGCACCACCACGCTCGGAATTAACGTCGCCGTCCATGTACGCAAGAACACGAAGGTAACCAGCACCACCAGCCCAATCGCAATGAACATTTCTTGCTGCACATGGCGGATGGAATCACGAATAGTGTGTGTACGATCCGTTGCGATGGTCACGTCTACGCCCACCGGCAAGGACTGCTGCAAAGCGGGTAGTTCGGCAATAATGCGATCAACCACCGCAATCACGTTTGCACCAGGTTGTCGCTGCACATTAAGCAAAATAGCTTGCGAGCCGTTAAACCACGCAGCCTGACGAATGTCCTCGGCATCGTGCACCACCGTAGCCACATCGCCTAAGCGCAACACCGCATCATCGGTGCTACTTAAAATGAGACGTTCGTAATCAGCAGCAGAACGCAACTGCTCATTTGCGCTAATCGTGGTGGAGCGCAACGGGCCATCTAAATTTCCCTTAGGCTGATTCACGTTTGCCGCTGTTACGGCCTGACGCACATTGCTCATACTTAACTGGTGTGCAGCCAAGGCCTCGGGATTAACTTGCAAACGCACCGCAGGCCGCTGACCGCCCGAAATACTGACGAGACCTACCCCACTAATTTGCGACAGCTTTTGCGCCACCCGCAAATCAATAAGGTCACGTACTTCCGTTAAGGGCAGGGTGGGCGAGGTAATCGCCAGACTTAGCACCGGCGTATCAGCTGGGTTGACCTTGTTATATAAGGGGGGTGACGGCAAGTCGGACGGCAGTAAATTCGATGCAGCGTTAATAGCCGCTTGCACTTCTTGTTCGGCCACGTCTAAGGGCAGCTCGAGGTCAAATTGCAAGGTAATACGGGAGGCGCCACCCGAACTGGTGGAGCTCATTTGCGCCAAGCCCGACATTTGCCCAAATTGCCGCTCTAAAGGCGAGGTAACCAATGCGGCCATTACCTCGGGGCTAGCGCCTGGATACAGCGTAACCACCTGAATCGTTGGGTAATCAACTTGCGGCAACGCCGAAACAGGCAACGCCTTATACCCCAGCAACCCGGCGAGGAGTAACGCCACCATGGCCAGCGTGGTGGCGACTGGGCGATAAATGAAAAGACGGGAAAAGTTCACCCTAGCCCCTTAAGGAGAGGGAGGCGATGCTGGACGATTGCGTGCACCTTCGGGTCGAGGTCGGCGCCCTTCTGTTACTGGCGCTGCAGCCCCTTCCGCGATCGCAGCCGCAGCCCCTGCCCCAGAGGTCTCACTGCCAATGACTTCAACCGGTGCTCCATCACGCAAGCGGTCTGTGCCATCGGTAACCACCAACTCGCCTTCCTGTAGGCCTTCCACAATAACCGTTTGCCCACCACTTGAAGTGCCTACCTGTACCTGACGCACCGCCACTTGCTGTCGGTCAACCACTACATACACGTAGGTGCCAATAGAGCCGGTTTGCACCGCATGAGCCGGAACCACCATACCGGTTTGCTCGCCCATTAACACGCTAACGTTCACGAACTGATTAGGGAACAGACGGTTATTGGTGTTGGGGAAACTGGCCTTCATGCGAACCGTTCCGGTGTCTAAGTCGATTTGGTTATCGACAGCTAGTAGTTCGCCCGCAGCAATGGCACTGCCCTCGCGGTTTTTCACATTGACCGATAAGGTGGACTCTACTTGCATACGCTCAAACACTTCATATAAATCGTGCTGAGGTAATGAAAAGCTAACCGCAATCGGTTGCGTTTGGGTGATAACGACTAAGCCATCAGTATTTGCTGCGGACACCAAATTTCCTACATCCAAACTGCGCAACCCTAAGCGGCCTGTAATGGGCGCGGTTATTTTGGTGTATTCCAATTGAAGCCGTGCATCATCCACAGCGGCTTGGCTGGCTTGGACACTGCCTTTAAGCTGCTCAACCAATGCTTCTTGTGCTTCCACCTGTTGGGTCGCAATGGAGTTTTGATCACGCAGACGGCGATAGCGCTGTAAATCGGTTTGAGCGATTTTAAGTTGTGCTTCGATTTGTTTAAGCTGGCCTGACGCTTGGTCGAGTCGAACTTGATATGGACGTGGGTCGACTTCGGCCAGTACATCGCCAGCCTGAACCAATTGACCCTCTTCAAAATTGATACGCACTAACTCGCCTTCCACGCGGCTACGCACCGTAACCGTGTTAAAGGCCTGTACCGTGCCAATCGCATTAATGCGCTGTGACACACTGCCCGCTTTCGCTGCTTCAACCCGCACAGGAGTTTTCATGCCACGCATCGCTGCCATACGTTGGTCTGGGCCTAGGCCATTTTGTGCGTCTTGAGTACCTGCGAACCACCAATACCCTAGCCCTAACACGACTATGACACCTATTGCATACCACACAATTTTTGTTGACCTCAGTCTTGGCCGAGGCTTGGATACAGCCATGCTGTGTTCTCCAGCAATAAAGTTTCGGTATTCAGAAAATTGATGTGTGGAATTTTATTCGCAAAATGTGCAGCAATTAAGTAGGCGTGCACACGCAGGCAATCGCCCTACCACGCATCAAGGGCACTCACCGCTCGGACATACGTAATATGTATAAAGTTCTGCTTAGCCGATATTGCAGCGCGCCAGCTTAAACGGTATGTCTTTGGATACGGAAAGAGGCTTGTTTTCATTATCTTGCAAGGCGAAACGCACCCAAATTACGTATTTGTTGGCGCTCATCTCGGGAAACACACCCTCGCCTGCGGCCACCCAAACACGCAGTAACTGGAACGATTTACCGCTTAGCATTTCCTGATAGTTACCTTCATGCGCCACATGATCCACGACATCGCCTGCACTACGCAGCATACCAAGAATCAAGCGCAGAGCACGATGCAGTGGCAAAAAAGGCTGCGTCCACTGTTCGATATTCGCTCGGCGCGTGTGCTCGGATTTTAACTGCCATGTAAAGTACGAAGGAATATCAACCTGCGACGTGCCCCCAGGTATTGCCAAGCGGCCCCGCAAACTAGATAACCATTCGTTATCGCGTAGCGACTGGCCAATTTTCCCTTGTGCCGCCAACTCGCTAACCACCTCTTGCATCTCTTGAAGCATGGAGTCTAAGCGTTGCCCCGCCACATTCGGGTGCTCGCGCAACGCTGTTAGCGCCACTCGTTGACGCTCCATGTCTTGTAGAACCATCCCCCGAATATCGGAGCGCTCACACAGTTCCAGCAGCTCAAACAAGGTGCTAACTGCGACCTGATGCAATAAAGGATCGCTGCCTTGAGTGAAATAAAACAGCCGATCAAATAAATGCTCTACCCGCAGAAAGGCACGTACGCGTTCATTGCAAGGGTATTCGTAGAGGATCACGCGATATAAACCTTAAAGTGTTCGTATAGCAGTACAAAAAGCTTCATTTAGGCTGGAACTGCAGCCAATTTTTGCCAATATGAATGACATTTCCAAGCCCGTTCTTCTAACGTCGCCAAACTGGTTGCTGCATCGTTAAGAATAATGTCATCAGCCGCCGCTAATCGTTGCTGGCGGGTCGCCTGTGCATTCATAATACGCTCAATAGCCTCAACCGTCAGCCGACTACGCGCCTGTACCCGCTGTATTTGAGTCGCCGAATCGCAATCCACAACGCAAACACGGTCGACCCGCTGCAACCAATGCCCAGTTTCGACGAGTAACGGCACAACCACCACAACATAGCATCCCTGCGCCTCGTTAATTTGGCGTTTTGTAACCTGAAGAATCAAGGGATGAAGAATTGCCTCAAGCCGTTGACGCTGTTCCGGCTGCGCAAAGACATACTCTCGCATTTTAACGCGATCCATCGCCCCCTCAGGGGAAATAAACTCGGCACCAAAGCTTTGCTGTATAGCATTGATGGCTAAACCACCCGGAGCGCTTAGTTGGTGCGCGATAAGGTCTGTATCGACCACGGTAGCCCCCCATTGCTCAAAATACTGAGCAACCTGAGATTTACCTGATCCAATACCGCCGGTGAGTCCGATTTTAAGCATGCGAGAGCATTAATAAAAAGCGCCTGTAAACCCTAACTGTAACGCAGGAAAAGGCCAATTGGCGACCAGATAGCCAATAATCAGATACGGCCCAAAAGCACAACTACCCTGCGGCAACCAACGGCGCTGCCAAAGTAGCTGTGTTATCCAGCATAGCGCACCGGCCACCACATACAGCTGCAGCACTGCTGTAAGCGTGGGTAGACACGCCGCCAGAGCCACATATAACTTGATATCACCTAAACCAATAACCGGAGTCTTGGCCACATAATAGCCAAGGCCATACACAGCAACAGCGGCTACGGCGACTAAGGCCACCAGACTAATCGAATTAAACCTAAACACATCCGGAGCCAGTACACCTAGCCCTAACGCTATCGTTAACAGCGGCAGACATACAGCATCCGGTAATAAACGGGTGCGCAGATCGATCCACGCCAACATCACCAGCGCTGCAATCAGTATCAACTCCCAGAGCAGTCGCAAGCCACTCAACGCACTAGGAAAAACATAACTAGGCACCGCACTCAGATAAACATAAAAGCCGATCAGTGTCACCGCCATCGACACGCTAAGACAAAGCAACAGTCGCTGCGACCACGGAGGCTCGTCGGTACTCTGCCCCCTGTAGGGCGGGCGGCTACGAACCCCCAATCGTAATGCTTGCCAGAACGTGCGCCGATCGGCTGCAGCACCTCGTTGCAGCAGCAGTTCATACCAACCCGCACAACGCTTTGCCACCAAAAAAACAGTTGTTACATAAGCCAAACACACCAGATACAGCATAGTTACGCTACCCTATGGTTAAACGCCTATAATTCTTTTTTATCTCTGTCTGTTCGAACGCCTGTATCCGTTCACTTCGCTTAGGAAAACATCATGCCTATCGCCAAACTCATCTCGCCTCGTTCGCTTGCGACAACTACAGCACTTATGCTGGGGATACTGGCAGCCGGCTGTGCACAGCAACCCGTCTCATCAAGCGACAGCAATATCGCTCGCGACTCGACACTAAGCGACGCACAAAACAAAGCTCGTGGACGTGAGCACGCCAGAGCCACGTCTCAGATACAAATGGGGTTTGGTGACAATGCACAAGTCGAGGCCGAACAAACAGTAGATCAGGCGATCATTGAAGCCAGACAAGTGCGTGAATTGATTGAGCCTCAAACTTTTTTAGGCACAATCACCTGCCCTAGCTCTAACAGCTTGTGTGTGCCCCAGCGCACCACCCTTACGACCGCTCCTTCTGGCGTATGGCGCATGAAACTGGAAGCGGTGGATGCCTCGGCCGCTACGCACCACTTCACTGGTTGCTGGTACCCGGTAGGCACCGAGCCGACCCGTATTATTTTGCAAAGTAGTGAAGGGGTTAGCGTTGCAGAACTTAGTTTTGTAAACGCGCAGCAATTGCGCGTGCATTCGTTTAATCAGGTACGGCCAACGTTAGATACCTATTTGCGCCAACAGGCCATTATTGAAGCCATTCCTGAACTCGACAACACACCAGCACCGGTGTGCCAAACTAACTAAAGCCGAGGCATATCGTCCGCATGATGGAAAGCTCTTTAATCGGGGCTTTCTTCTGAATCCGCTTCATTAGCGGATTTTTCTTTTTCCAACGCTGCCCCTTCCAACGAACCCGTATCGTTGCCTGCTGCACAGTGAATATTGCCTTCAGGCTCGACATCTACAGACTGTTGAATAGGCTCGGCCACCAACGGGGCTTGGGTAGAGCTCGTCGACAATACATTGACTAACTCCACCGCATTACGCACGCCAAGCTTACGAAAAATGTTGGAACGATGCGCTTCAACCGTACGTTGCGAAATAGTGAGCTCTGCCGCAATGGCTTTGTTGGCATAGCCCTGAGCAATAAGACGTTTTACTTCGCGTTCACGAGGAGAAAGTTGTGCAAGCAGAAAATTGATTAATTGAACAGAATAAATAGACATACAGTTTTCCTTTGAAAAAACTGCATTGTTTCCAACATCTTTCGTTACGTCTATACGCTAATTTAAGTAATCTGCATGTGGCCTATTGGCTAAAAAAAGGTCACTTTAGCGAATAAAAATTACTTTAAATTTCTAAGTTATCAATCAGACGGGTATCACCTAATTTAGCTGCTGCCAACACCACCAAAGGCTCACCTGCAGCCATTTCCTCGACATTAGGCGTAAGCAGATCACGCTGACGGCGTAAGGCTAAATAATCAACTTGCCAACCCAGTTGCTGCAACTGCTTAATAGCTTGCGCTTCGATTTCGCCTACGTTGGTAGCACCCGCTTTCACTTGCGCTTTGACGTTTTGCAAACAAGCGTATAACTGCGGTGCTTGGGCGCGTTGCGCCTCGTTAAGGTAGCGATTTCGCGAGGACATTGCTAAGCCATTTTCTTCGCGTACGGTCTCGTGGGCCAAGATCTCAACCGGCAATTGGAACTGCCTACACATATTACGAATGACCATTAATTGCTGGTAATCTTTTTTCCCAAACACCGCAACCCGAGGCTGAACACAGGAAAATAGTTTCAGTACGACGGTACTAACGCCATCAAAAAAACCTGGCCGAAACTCACCTTCTAAAATGTCCCCTAAGTCGTCAGGCGGTTGAACCCTAAAACTTTGCGGTTCGGGATACATTTCTTTTTCAGAGGGCGCAAATAAAACATACACATCACGGGCCGCTTCCAGCTTTTCGATGTCTTTTTGCAACGTTCGAGGGTATTGGTCGAAGTCCTCATTCGGGCCAAACTGCAGCGGATTCACAAAAATACTGGCCACAACGGGATCACCATGTTGGCGCGCCATGCGCATAAGTGATAAATGGCCTTCATGCAAATTGCCCATGGTGGGCACAAAAGCAACTCGATTTTGACCGCTCAGCTGATCACGTAATTCTTGAATGGTATGTACAACTTTCACAAAAAAACTCCGATACCCACTCTGCGACCACTAGGCCGCATCATCGGTAGTGCGAACAAAGGCTAGCCTTACATAGATAGGCGCATAAGGCTCTGCCTGTGTAATCTGTAATAAGGATTCGCGCACCAGCTCTAACATGGCAAGAAAATGCACGACCACCACGGGGATCCCGCCCCCCTCGTCAAGCTGCTGGGTAAAAAGCTCGCGAAACTCCAGAAACTGGACATCGTTAAGACGCCGCAAAATCTGACTCATGTGATCACGCACTGACAACTGTTCGCGCGTAATCGTATGACTACGATTCAATTGCGCTCGTCGTACGATCTCACGCCATGCGTCACGTAAATCGTTGGGACTTACTTCGGGCAATAACTGCTCTACTTGCACATCCAAGTACGCCCGCGTCCGTTGAAAATCGCGACCCATACGCGGAATGGCGTCTAGCTGCTGCGCAGCCAACTTCATTTTTTCGTATTCTAGCAAGCGCCGCACCAGTTCAGCCCGCGGGTCCTCAACCTCTTCATCGGTATCGGCCTTTTTAACGGGCAACAACATTCTGGACTTAATCTCGATTAACACAGCGGCCATTAACAAGTATTCGCCCGCCAGCTCGAGATTCGTGCGCCGAATTTCTTCGACATACGCTAAATACTGCCCCGTGACTTGCGCCATGGGTATATCCAGCACATTAAAGTTCTGTTTGCGTATGAGATAAAGCAGTAAGTCTAAAGGCCCCTCGAAGGTTTCAAGGAAAACCTCTAAGGCATCTGGGGGGATGTAGAGATCTTGCGGGATGGCGAACAAAGGCTCGCCATACAGGCGAGCCAATGCTATGGAATCAGATTCGAGGACCACTTCATCCGACACGGCAAGATTGTTTACCATGCCATCCACCGTTGCCTCAGGCATTAGTCCAACTTATTTGTTTTCGTAATACACATAAGGAGGTTGAGGAACGCGAGCTGCGCGATACCCCTCTTGTAGCTCGGGATCAATGTGTTTATCCCATAAGCGACCACGACCTTCACGCTGACGCACTTCAGTGTCTGGATTTTGCTTTTTGTAGCTCTTGAGAAATTGAGTAATCTCGGATTCGAAATTTTTTGCCATAATGACTATATGAGAGAAATAACGCGTTTACACAAGCAAGCTTAGAGTGTACTTCAATACGGCTCATAAACAGAGTAAGGCATGTCAATAAACCCTAAACGTGACAACGTCGCGGCAGAACCTGCCTTATCCAAAACAGAACAACGTGCCATACGCCTGATCCCCTACATTGTAGGCTGCGCGTTATTCATGCAAATGCTGGATGCTACCGTGGTGGCTACTGCACTGCCCACCATGGCGGCTGACCTAAACACCAGCGTAATACGCATGAACGCGATTATTACCAGCTATTTACTGGCTGTTGCCGTGTTCGTGCCCATTAGTGGCTGGGCAGCCGATCGCTTTGGCGCGCGACGTATATTTTTGCTGGCTATTATCACCTTCAGTTTAAGCTCTGTAGCGTGTGCTGCCTCGCAAACACTGGAACAGTTGATTGCCGCTCGGGTGGTGCAAGGCTTAGCGGGCGCCATGATGGTGCCAGTGGGCCGTATTATTTTACTACGCCGCGTACCCAAAACCGCCTTATTACGGGCGATGTCAGTGCTGACCCTACCCGCTTTGTTTGGACCCATTTTAGGGCCTCCCGTGGGTGGCTTCTTAGTCACCTACGCTAGCTGGCACTGGATTTTCTTAATGAATATCCCCGTGGGCATACTGGGCGTAGTGTTAGTACTTAAATATATACGCCACGATTTTCCGACCCACTCCCAGCCACTCGACTGGATTGGCTTTTTGCTTAGCAGTATTGCCTTATCGACCTTAGTCATTAGCTTCGAGTCCATCGGACATCCCAGCATGCCCCTCAATGTGTTAGCCACGCTATTCACTATAGGAATGCTTAGCGGCTTAAGCTACATCTGGTATGCGCGTCGTGCAGCCAACCCCATTATCGACCTCTCGTTACTAAAAACACGTAGCTTTGCTATTTCGGTACTTGGGGGCAACCTGTGTCGTCTGTCGTTGGGTGCCGTTCCTTTTATGTTGGCAATTTTGCTACAAGTTGGTTTTGGCATGAGTGCTTTTGCCGCGGGCTTGGTCACCTTCACTACTGCTATTGGCGCGTTGCTCATGAAACCCATGGCACCATCCATTATTCGTCGCTTTGGGTATCGCAATGTACTCACCTATAACGCGATTTTTACGGGTTTATTCATTATTTTTTGCGCCTGGTTCGACATCAACACCCCTTTATGGTGGATGTCCTTAATTTTGGGTTTAGGGGGTATTTTCCGCTCGTTGCAATTTACCGCGGTTAACACCCTAAGTTATGCCGATATGGATGCTGCTGCCATGAGCCGTGCCAGTACCTTTGCATCCATGGCACAACAGTTGGGTATCAGTATTGGGGTCGCGTGCGCCGCCGTTACCCTTAACCTTAGTATGCATTGGCGTGGCGGAGACGTTGTGACCACCACCGACTTGTTTTGGGGTTTTATGGTGATCGGGCTGCTTACTACTTTATCGAGTATCTCTTTTGCTCGCCTCAGCCCCGATGCAGGCTCTGCTCTACAGGCGCCGAAGTGATGCTGCCCCCCCGCGCCAGCAAAGGCATGCATTACGTGGTAGTATTTTCGTTATTTTTCAGCAATTTCACGTAAAAATACTTATTTTTATTATAAAAACACGAATCTTCAGGATACATCATGCATAACCCACCCGCCTGTCCCGCCTGCCAAAAAGAACACACCTACCAAGATGGTGAGCAATTTATTTGCCCAGACTGCATGCACGAATGGCCCGTGCAGGCCGAAGCCACAGAAGAAGATGACGATCAGTTAGTTGTAAAGGACGCACACGGTACGCCCTTAGCCGATGGTGACGACGTTTATTTAATTAAAGACCTACGTGTTAAAGGCTCGTCAACCACCTTAAAGAAGGGCACCAAGGTACGTAGCATTCGACTTCTACCCGGCGATCACGATATTGGTTGCAGAATTGACGGTACTCCGTACGAACTGAAGTCGGAGTTTATGAAAAAAGCCTAAGCTTCACCGGGAATCAGCATCACCAACTTGCAGTCAGGTCTGACTGCAAGCCTAAAGGTGAACTGCTGAAAATGCAGCGTTCCATCTTGCGGATGATTGAAACTACGCAAACCGCCCTCACGCTCTACTACCGTTTGCTTTCCCCACCATTGCGCAAAAATTGGGCTTTGGCTAAGCAGTTCTTCGAGCAATGCGTTTAACTCCGGCTCTCCGGCGTGAACGCCAATGTCTGCACGAAACTCACTGACTACGCGGGTAGCACGCTCGTCCCAACCCACCACTAAAGAACGGGCCGCTGGATCCAAAAAGATATAGCGCAGTAAATTGGGCTCGGACGAACGATCGGGCCAGCCGTCAAACAGCCGCAACAAGGCCGCATTGCGTGCCAACACATTCCACGTCCGATCCAAAATATAGGCAGGCGACGTAATGCTATCTACGCAACTGGCCAATCCGGGCGGCAGTTCGGCGTTCATGTCGATATGGTCAGGGTCTGCCACCTCGGCCAGCTCGAACAAATAGTGTCGCTCGGCCCGCCCTAAACGTAGGGTATCGGCCAAGCGTGCGCACACCGCTGGCGAGATCGCAATGTCACGCCCCTGCTCAATCCAGGTGTACCACGTAACACTAATGTCGCACAGCTGTGCCACTTCTTCGCGACGCAACCCTGGGGTACGTCGCCTTGCCCCAACGGGTAAACCCAAGCTTTGCGGCAAAGTACGCTCGCGGGCACTGCGTAAAAAATCGCCCAAGGCCCGACGTCGCCGGGCCGCGGTTGACAACTTATTGGACGCAGGTGGCTTGGATTCGGCCATAAGCTAGCCTCGTAATGAACCCGCTAAGCTACGTTTTACATCCTCTTCATCACGTCCTGAGCGTTGAATGTAATCGCGCAGCTGATCTTCACCAATATGGCCCACATTAAAGTACTGCGATTGCGGGTGACTAAAGTAAAAGCCCGAAACGCTTGACGCGGGATACATGGCAAAGCCATCGGTTAATTGCATATCAATTTCGTCGCACTGCAACACCTCGAACATATCGGCTTTCACCACGTGCTCGGGGCAAGCTGGATAACCAGGAGCTGGGCGAATACCTTGGTACTTTTCATCGATCAAGGCTTCATTATCCAAGTTTTCCTCGGGCACATAACCCCACAGATCGGTACGTACGCGAGCGTGTAAGCATTCCGCAAAGCCTTCAGCAAATCGATCACCCAAGGCTTTAAGCATAATGTCGGAATAATCGTCGCCGGCCGCTTGAAAGCGCTCGGAATGCTTTTCAATGTTCAAGCCACCCGTTACCGCGAACAAACCAATGTAGTCCATGATGCCGGTTTCTTTGGGTGCGATGTAATCGGCTAAGCACTTACTGTCTACCCCGGCCCGCTTCACCGTTTGCTGGCGTAGGTTGCGCCATGTAAACAGCACTTCCGAGCGCGACTCATCGCGGTAGATTTCAATGTCTTCGCCGTTAACCGAATTAGCCGGATAAAAGGCCACCACCCCATTGGCTTGCAACCAGCGTCCCTCGATAATTTTCTTGAGCATTTCCTGACTTTCCGCGAACAGGGCTTTAGCTTGCTCGCCCACCACTTTGTCTTCAAGAATGCCAGGATAACGCCCAAATAGACTCCACGTTTGAAAGAATGGCGTCCAGTCGATGTACTTAGCTATTTCTGCTAGGTCGTAATTAATAAAGGTACGACGACCAATAAACTTAGGCCGTGGCGGTGTGTAATTGGCCCAATCGATTTTCGGTGCGTCTGCACGTGCCTCGTCGAGGGTGACCAATGGTGTTTCTTTACGATTCGCATGGCGTTTACGCACCAATTCGTATTCATCGGCCAGCTCGGCCAAATAGTCATCACGCGAGTCGGACATTAGCTGCGTGGCCACGCCAACGGAACGGCTGGCATCGGGCACGTAAATAACGGGACCATCGTAATTGGGGGCAATTTTTACTGCCGTGTGCACGCGACTGGTGGTGGCACCACCAATAAGCAGGGGGATTTGCTTGTCGCGGAAGTAAGGATCGCGCTGCATTTCCGATGCAACATAAGCCATTTCCTCAAGGCTAGGTGTAATTAAGCCCGACAGTCCCACCATATCGGCGCCTTCGTCTTTCGCCTTTTGCAGAATCTGCGCGCAGGGCACCATTACGCCCATGTTAACTACATCGAAGTTATTACACTGCAGCACCACCGTGACAATGTTTTTACCAATGTCGTGCACATCGCCCTTAACGGTAGCGATCACGATTTTGCCCTTAGAGCGCACATCGCCCCCAGCGGCTTCAATTTGGCGTTTCTCTTCTTCAATAAAGGGAATTAAGTGAGACACCGCTTGCTTCATCACGCGAGCGGATTTCACCACTTGGGGCAAGAACATTTTCCCCGCACCAAATAGGTCGCCCACCACATTCATGCCATCCATCAGCGGGCCCTCAATCACCTGAATAGGGCGCCCGCCTTCCGCGGCAATGATTTGCCGCACTTCTTCGGTGTCCTCAACAATAAAGCTGGTGATACCGTTAACTAAGGCGTGGGTAATGCGTTCTTGTACCGTCGCTTCACGCCAGCTTAAGTCTTCCTCACGCTTCGCGCCGCTACCTTTGATCTGTTCGGCAAACTCGACTAAACGCTCGGTAGAGCTACGCTCGTCATCGGGGTCGGTTTTACCTAAAGGGGTTTCACGGTTTAAGACGACGTCTTCCACCATATCGCGTAGAACCGGATCAATATCGGCATACACACCGAGCTGGCCCGCATTCACGATACCCATGGTGAGCCCTTCGCGAATCGCGTGATACAAGAATACCGCATGGATCGCTTCACGCATGGCTTCATTACCACGGAACGAGAAGCTGACGTTAGAAATACCACCCGATAAGCGCGCATGCGGCAAGTTCGTGCGGATCCACTTCACGCTTTCAATAAAATCGACGGCATAGTTGTTATGCTCGTCGATACCCGTAGCAATGGCAAAAACGTTGGGGTCGAAAATAATGTCTTCGGGGGGGAAGCCCACTTCATTGACCAGCAGGTCATAAGCGCGTTGGCAAATCTGAATGCGTCGTTCTAAATTATCGGCCTGCCCTTCTTCGTCAAACGCCATGACGACCGCAGCCGCGCCATACTTGCGACACAAACGAGCATGTTTAAGAAACTCCTCCTCGCCCTCTTTCATCGAGATTGAGTTCACAATGGCTTTACCTTGAACGCAACGCAAGCCCGTTTCAATCACTTCCCACTTGGAACTATCAATCATGATCGGTACGCGGGAAATATCGGGCTCGGAAGCAATCAGGTTTAGGAATTTGTGCATGTTGGCCACGGAATCCAACATGCCCTCGTCCATATTGATATCGATAATTTGCGCACCATTTTCCACCTGTTGACGCGCTACCGACAAGGCTTCTTCGAACTGCTCTTCACGAATCAAGCGCAAAAAGGCTTTACTGCCCGTTACGTTGGTACGCTCACCTACGTTAACGAACAAGCTTTCCTCGTCGATGTTTAAGGCTTCAAGACCCGACAACCGAGTTTTAACGGGGATTTCCGGTACTTCGCGGCGGGGCAAGTTTTTAACCTGCTTCACAATGGCCGCAATGTGCTCGGGCGTCGTACCGCAGCAGCCACCCACCATGTTAATGAGGCCTGCACGAGCAAACTCTTCAAGCAAACCAGAAGTATCAGACGGCGTTTCGTCGAAGCCTGTTTCTGCCATGGGGTTAGGCAAGCCAGCATTCGGGTAGACACACAGATAGGTATCGCAAACTTTGGAGAGCTCGGCGATGTAAGGACGCATTAACGCCGCCCCCAACGCACAGTTCAAACCAATCGTTACTGGGCGTGCATGACGCACTGAGTTCCAGAAAGCTTCTACGGTTTGACCGGACAAAATTCGGCCTGACGCATCGGTAACCGTTCCGGATACCATCACGGGCAAGCGGATGCCGCGCTCTTCAAAAACGCTTTCTACCGCGAAAATGGCGGCTTTAGCATTCAAGGTATCGAAAATTGTTTCGATCAGAATAATATCGACTTCACCGTCGATTAAGCCATTTAACTGTTCGGTGTAGGCTTCTCGCAGTTGCTCAAAGGTAATATTACGTGCTGCCGGATCGTTCACATCGGGTGAAATGGACGCGGTTTTAGGCTGTGGCCCTAATACACCCGCTACGTAACTACGATGCCCTGTGGACGCAAAATGTGCATCCGACTCTTGGCGCGCAATTTTGGCTGACTCTAGGTTTAGCTCGTAGCCAATATCGAATAGCTCGTAATCCCCTTGGGCAACCACGGTCGCCCCAAAGGTGTTAGTACAGATGACGTCGGAACCCGCTTGCAAGTATCCACGGTGAATTTCCGCAATAATATCGGGGCGTACGATCGACAACAGCTCGTTATCACCACGCAGGTCTTTGTGATGATCTTTAAATCGCTCTCCGCGGAAATCGCTTTCGCTAAGCTTATATCGCTGAATCATCGTACCCATCGCACCGTCGAGAATAACGATGCGCTGTGACAGCAATTCCACAAAGTCGCCAGCGCGGGTGTAGGAGGAAACGGGGTAAGGAATAGCA
>DATGRU010000278.1:0-4775 GCA_035303295.1 Paenalcaligenes sp. | reverse complement strand
TCGCATCACATAGATAAGCGTCTGACATTAGTTGGCTCCTTGGTTACGGGGTTCGTATTTCATGGGGACGCCGGTTAATTCCTGCAGTTCCTCAAAGCTGATATCCGTGTATATATCGTGCACCACTAAGCCTTCATCGGTAACGTCAATCATGGCTAGATCGGTATAAATACGATCCACGCAGCGCAGTGCCGTAACGGGGTAGGTGCACTCGTTAACGATTTTGCTTTCGCCTTTCTTTGTTAGGTGCTCGGTCATGATGTAGACCTTTTTGGCACCGATGGCTAAGTCCATGGCTCCGCCCACAGCAGGGATCGCATCGGGAGCGCCTGTGCTCCAGTTGGCTAAGTCGCCCTTCACGGATATTTGGAAGGCTCCCAATACGCACAAATCAAGGTGACCACCACGCATCATGGCAAAGGAGTCGGCTTGATGGAAATACGAACCGCCGTCCAGTAGGGTGACGTATTGTTTACCGGCGTTAATCAGGTCTTCATCTTCCTCGCCAGCTTCGGGTTCTGGTCCCATACCAAGCACACCGTTCTCGCTGTGCAGCAGTACTTCGCGGTCAGACTCTAAATAATTACCCACCAGCGTAGGCATGCCAATGCCCAGATTCACAACAGCGCCTTCCGGAATATCGGCGGCAACACGGGCAGCGATTTCGTCGCGACTAAGCTTTTTCATGGGGTTCTCCTTGGGCGGGGATGGCAACAATACGTTTAACAAAGACGCTGGGGGTGACGATATGTTCAGGATCCATTTGGCCAAGCTCCACCACATCGCTAACTTGGGCAATGGTGGTGTTGGCGGCGGTTGCCATAATTGGGTTGAAGTTACGGGCTGTTTTGCGGTAGCTTAAATTTCCCCAGCGATCGGCTTGATGCGCCTTAATGAGTGCAAAGTCGGCGGTTAAGGGGGCTTCCAGTACGTAGTGTCGCCCGTTGATCTCACGCGTTTCTTTACCGTCGGCTAGCAAGGTACCGTAAGCAGTAGGGGTGAAAAAACCGCCAATGCCAGCACCGCCTGCGCGGATACGTTCTGCTAGCGTACCTTGCGGTACTAACTCGAGTTCAATCTCACCAGCGTGATACAGCGCGTCAAACACATACGAGTCGCGCTGACGTGGAAAAGAGCAGATAATTTTACGAACGCGTTTGGTTTTAAGCAGGGCAGCAAGGCCAGTGTCGCCATTTCCAGCGTTATTGTTGATAATGGTTAAATCACGTGAACCATTGTCAATTAATGCGTCAATTAATTGGGCTGGCATACCCGCTAAACCGAAACCGCCAATCATAATGGTGGCTCCGTCGTGGATCGGAGCAACAGCCTCTGCGGCTGACTGGCAAATTTTATTGATCATAGTGTGTTCCTCGCCTATGGGCTAACTCTGCGATAGCAGCGTTATTGGCGCTATGGATCGCAGCGGTATTGAGCAAACTTCGCTTCTGAAGTCCTAAGCTCATACTAGAGATTGCATTTTTTTGGGTCAAACAAATAGTCCGCTGTGTGATATATGTTGTTTTTAATCCCATTTAAGTGTCCATTATACGGACTATTTTTGAGGTCTTAAACCGAGTGATTAGGGGATTACGTCGTGCGTTCGTTTTCGCAACGCATTGGAATCATTGGGGTTTCTGTTTAAAGGAAGGTGTGGGGTGGCAAGTTCTTATTCTTCGCGGCAGCAGCGCGCTTATAGCCAAAGCAAAGACAGGGCGCAAACGAAGCGAAAGGCGCCCCGCCAGCAGGGGCCTACTGTGTTAATCGTGCTGAATAAACCTTATGGTGTGCTAACCCAGTTTACCGACGAAGCAGGGCGGCAAACCTTAAAAGACTACGTATCCATACCCGAGGTCTACCCCGCTGGACGCTTAGATAACAACAGCGAAGGCCTAGTGTTGCTAACCAATAATGGGGCTTTGCAAGCGCGTATCGCTGAGCCCCGCTACAAAATGCCTAAAACGTATTGGGTTCAGGTAGAAGGTGAAGCAAACGATTCGCAGTTGGCCGCACTGCGTGATGGGGTCATGTTAAAAGACGGCCGTACGCTTCCGGCAGAAGTGCGCTTACTGAACGAACCTGCTCTCTGGCAGAGGGATCCTCCCATTCGTTATCGGGCTAGCATTCCTACTACGTGGTTGGCACTGACCATTATCGAGGGAAAAAACCGACAAGTACGCCGTATGACTGCCGCAGTTGGTTTGCCTACCTTGCGTTTGGTGCGCGTACAAATAGGCCCTTGGTCATTAGATGGGCTTCAGCCCGGCGAGTGGCGATTCGATAACACGCGACCTTAAAGGCATCATCACGCTACTTGTTTCAGTTGTTTACCTTCTTCCCGAACAAATTCGTTTATGTTGAGGGCAGTTCATCACCCTTAGGAGAACCCTATGAAAATTGGTGTTATCGGGGCAGGAGCGGTAGGCAGAGCGTGTTTGCTGTCTTTAGTTAATCAAGAAATTGGTCGCGACATTGTGCTGGTTAATCGCACACGAGAGCGGGCGGAGGGCATGATTACCGACATTCAGTACGGGGCTACCCTAAGAGCAGCCGTCAGTCTTAAAGCAGGTGATTATGCTGATCTAAAAGGCGCTGATATTGTGCTGATTACGGCCGGGGTGAATGAAAAAACGGGTGGCGCCACCGATAGAAACGATGACGAAGGGCGCTTACGACTGCTGGAAGATAACGTAGCAGTCTATAAAGACATGATTCCGCAAATTGTGGCGGCAGCACCCGAAGCGGTCTTATTGGTGATTACCGATCCGCCCGATCCGTTGGCCGAGCTAAGCTTAAAACTAGCAGGGCACAACAAGGTAGTCAGTGCGGGTACTTTTTTGGATACCCAACGGCTACGCTTCCATTTAGCGCAGCATTTGAAAGTGCACCCAAGTTCGGTGCAAGGCATGGTGCTGGGTGAGCACGGCACCTCTCAGGTGATTATTTGGTCAAGTGTGCGTATTGGCGGTATCCCTTTAATGCACTATTTGGATTGTGATGAGGGGCGATGTGGGGATTTCCAAAAGGAAATCGAGGAAGAAGTGCGTCACGCGAACATCACTATTATTGAAGGCACGGGGGCGAGCCAGTTGGGTATAGGCATGGTGTCAGCGCGTTTAACGCAGGCTATTTTGCATGACGAACGTGTGGTGTTGCCCGTGGGCTCGCACGTGCCTGAGTACGGCACTACGCTATCGGTGCCCAGTATTGTAGGAAAAGAAGGGGTAGTCGAACGTTTAACTCCGTATTTATCGGAACGTGAGGCTGAACAAATGCAAGAAAGCGCTCAGGTGATTGCTGCGGCCTATAAAGAAAGTGGTTGCTAGGGGCAGGCTGCTCATGTTTACGACTCGGGTTAGGATAGGGCATATCGTGAACCAAGGGTCTGGATGTGTCTGTTTTTAATGCTGCCTATGAACGGGTCTTTAAGCCTAAGCAATTAACGCTTGGGTTTATGACCCCTTTTTCGAATCCCGTCAGCCACATGGCAGATGTAGCTTCAAGTCTGGAGCTAGCTGCTTTGGCTGATCGCCTTGGCTTTGCGGCGCTATGGGCTCGAGATGTTCCGTTGATGGTGCCGCAGGGCGCTGACAACCAAGCCAGTGCTGTGGACGACCCGTTTGTGTGGTTAACGGCCATTGCCACCGCAACAGAACATATTGCCATCGGTGCCGCTGCCATCGTGTCCCCGCTACGGCATCCCTTACACGTGGCAAAGGCCGCCTTATCGATAGAGCGTATCAGTGGTGGTCGTTTTATTCTGGGTTTGGGCTCTGGCGATCGTCCCGAAGAATTCGCTGCCTTCGATGCCGATTTAGAAGAACGTAAAGCGGCATTCCAACAGCGCTGGGCTTTGATACAGGCGGCCTTAAGGCCAGATGCCAATGCTCAACAATGGCTACGGGAGCAAACGGGTGGCTACGATTTAATGACACCGCCTGAGCGCACCGTCCCGATGCTGGTGGTAGGTTCAGCCCGACAGTCGGTGCAGTGGATAGCGGAGCATGCTCAAGCGTGGGCAACTTACCATCGCGAAGCATCACGTCAACATAATCGAATTCGCTTATGGCATCAGGCCTTAGAGCAGCGAGCCAGCGGTGAGCACAAACCTTTTATTCAGTCTTTGCAGTTGGATTTACAAGCAGACCCTAGTGCTGAGGTAGAAGCCATTAATTTAGGGATGCGTTGTGGTCGCGTGGCGTTGATTGCTTACCTGAAGCATCTGCACGAACTAGGGGTGGGGCATGTGCTGATTAATATTGCAGAAAATGGCAGGTCGCCAGCCGATGTGATCAGTGAGTTGGGTATGGAGGTTTTGCCAGCGCTAGAGGGGTGAGGGGTGTGATGCCGGACTGGCCAACATCACACCGTGGTGACTGCGTGCTTTAGTCTACTGCTTTCACCATGTCTTCAAGTACGGCTTTTGCGTCCCCAAAGACCATCATGGTTTTATCCATGTAGAACAGTTCATTATCTAAGCCCGCATAGCCCGAAGCCATTGAGCGCTTGTTCACAATAATGGTGCGTGCTTTATAGGCCTCAAGAATGGGCATGCCTGCAATGGGCGACTGCGGGTCGTTCTTAGCGGCTGGGTTCACCACGTCGTTCGCCCCTAATACCAACACCACATCGGTTTGTGAGAACTCGCTGTTGATGTCGTCCATTTCGAAGACCTGATCGTAGGGTACTTCGGCTTCGGCCAGTAAAACGTTCATGTGTCCGGGCATGCGTCCGGCTACAGGGTGAATGGCATACTTAACGGTAATGCCTTGTAG
>DATGRU010000277.1:0-3854 GCA_035303295.1 Paenalcaligenes sp. | reverse complement strand
AACCATGATGCAGGGCGTAAAAATAACGCAGCTAAGTCGTTAGTTGGCATAGGGGCGTGCTGTATATGTACCTTGCAGCCGGATTCGTTCTCGGGGGCGATGCTGATTAAGTGAGCCGGATAGCCACGCCGAACCAAGGCCTTAGCAGCAGCCTCGGCCATTTTTCGATTTTCAAATTTACCAGTAACAGTCGTCATCGCTCAGACCTTTTCCAGTGCGCATGTATCCCTTGTACAGGGCTGAGTATAGGCGCTGATCACCCCAACACTTGTTAAATATTGTTTGCATATACAGCCCGTGGCAATTTTGCTGCGTTAGCAAGCAGTGCCATGCTTACCTAAGGCTTTACGTCACCGTTACAGTGTTATTTATAGTAACCAATCGATGGGTAGTTTCGAGAAGAAGTTGATGCCGAATCGAGACATCACACTTGTGCCGGGTTCTTTTTGATGAATAATGGTTTTGCCATCTTTGTGCTCAACCCATTGCAGCTTACGGTCCGGTCCCAAAATAACTTGGTAGCTAGATAGCGGAATTTCTTTATCAAATAACGATGAAATTTCGCTGGCTAGTGTAGGGCTGTGAATGACAAACCCTAATTCGGTATTCAGGTTAGCGGATCGGGGATCGAAATTAAACGAGCCTACGAATAATCGGTCGTGATCAATTGAGAAGGTTTTGGCGTGCAAGCTGGAGCCCGAACTACCAAACCGCCCAATACCTGATTTTTTTAAGTCACCTGACGACTGTTTCTTCAACTCGTAAAGCTCGACACCGTTCGCCAATAGCTTTTTACGCCATTTAATGTAGCCTGCGTGCACCACAGCAACGTCGGTTGCTTCGTAGGAATTGGTAAGCACCCGTATTGATAGCCCCTCGTTTTGCATGAGCTCAATAAAGCTGTCTACCCCCGTTTTGGTGGGCACAAAGTAGGGTGAAATCAGATCGACCTGAGACGTTGGGGTACCAATTGCTCGGCTTAGCTGGTAAGTAAAGAGATCACGTTTTTGGGCTTTACCCGAGGCCTTGGCAGGGTCGTCACTGACCATTTCAGTATGTACCCACTCGACGCCCAATTCACCACCTAATAGGTTTTGAATAATTTCAGTGCGACTGATAACTTTGATGTAGTCTTCCCGACGGTCGGGTAGTTTGGGGTTTAGGCGGGTAAGATCCGTGTTATCTAAATCGTAGGTGCTAAGGTTTTGCACAATGCTGCGTATGGGATAGGCCAGCTCGTTAGACCAATAACGATCAAAGTCCACCGAGACATCATTCACCACTTCGCCAATGGCTAACACGTCAAGGTCGGCAAATAGAATGTCGTTGGTCGCACCAAAGTACTCATCGCCAATATTACGCCCACCTACAATGGTGGCCATGTTATCAGCCGTGAACGACTTATTATGCATGCGTCGATTTAGGCGTGAAAATTCGAATAGATAGCCTAATATTTTGGGTTTGCGTAGTACAAAAGGGTTAAATAGCCGAACTTGAATATTAGGGTGTTGGTCTAGGGTGACCAGCGCCGTATCGAGGTTGGTGATGCCATTGTCGTCTAACAATAAACGCACGCGCACCCCGCGGTCGGCCGCCTCTTTAATAGCTTGTAGCATGAGGCCACCCGTGGTGTCGTTGCGCCAAATATAGTACTGAATATCGAGCGTTTTTTGAGCGGCTTTAGCTAGCAACACACGTACCGCAAAGGCTTCGTGTGCGTCCGGTAATGAGCGAATGCCACTTAAACCCGGATTCGCTTGGGCCAAAGGCGCTAAGGAACGACCCAGTTGGGTGTCTAGGGCCTCTTCAGTGGTGATGGCGGTGCTTTCTACGCGTGGCCCTACTGGCGGTAAGGTGCAGCCTACCATCGAGGTAAAACTAAAGGCTACAGCTAGCTGCCGCCAGAGACGATGCTGTGAAAAACAGGACGCGAAAGCAAGCTTTAGTTTCATCAGATAGGGCATTGCACAATGGGTAATAAGCACGGAGTCAACACATAGCCAGAGGTATGAGGCATCATAACCTTGTTGTATTACTAAATTCGCATGTATATCAGTGAAAGTCACGGCTTTTGTTCGTAAATGAGGGTAATAGCTGACTAAGATCGACGATACGCTTCACCAGTAAGCTACGACTTTCTTTATGCGCCTGCCAGACACCAAAGGCCCCTAAAATTACAGCATGGCGCAGTATTTGACGATATCGTTCAGCTACATGGGCGTGTAAGACTAAATTGATTTGCCCAAACTCATCTTCTAAGGTTACGAACACCACCCCTTTGGCAGTACCGGGGCGTTGCCGAATGGTGACAATACCGCAAGCGCGGGTTAGACGTCGATCGGGCTGAGCGATTAATTGTTGGGAGTGCAAATAGCCTTTTCGCTGTAAGTGCTCGCGTAATAGCGCCATGGGATGAGCCTGTAGGCTAACGCCGGTATGTAAATGATCGGCCAAAACTGTGTGAAGTAGGCTGGGCTCATTAAGCGTAGGTTGATCGTTATTATTTTCAATAATAACGGCGTTTTTTAATAGGTCGGTATCTGGAAGGCTGGCACTGGCTTCCCAACTGGCGTTATAACGGTGGCCCGATAAGCTGTGCAGCGCATCTGCATAGGCAAGGTGTTGTAATTCGTGTTTAGACAGCAGGGCTCGCTCGGCTAAGTCTCGAACAGAGTTAAAGGCTTTAATAGCACGTGCTTCTTCGACGCGCCAACCACAGTCTTGGCTCAAGCCCTTCACAAGGTTTAAGCCTAAACGAACAGCAGGGCGTTGTTGAGGGCTTGTCATAAATTCTAAGCGACTATCCCAATTGCTATACATAACATCAATGGGATGTACGCGTACCTGATGCCGTTTGGCATCGTTAATTAAGGTGGATGGTGAATAAAACCCCATGGGCTGACTATTTAATAAAGCAGTTAAATACGCCTCGGGCTCGTGGCATTTAAGCCAACTGCTGTGATAGGCCAGTAACGCAAAACTGGCAGCATGGCTTTCGGGAAAGCCGTACTCGCCAAAGCCTTCGATTTGACGAAAAATTTGCTGTGCGAAGGATTCCTCGTAGCCATTGCTGGTCATGCCGTGAACAATTTTTTCGTAATATTCATTCATGCCGCCGCGCCGTTTCCATGTGGCCATGGCGCGGCGTAAACCATTCGCATCTTCGGCACTAAAACCAGCAGCAATCATGGCAATTTGCATCACTTGTTCTTGAAAAATAGGAACGCCCAAGGTGCGTTCTAGGGCAACTTTTAACTCATCTTTGGGATAGGTGATTTTTTCATTTTTTTCACGGCGCATTAGGTACGGATGCACCATGTTTCCCTGCGTGGGGCCGGGGCGAACGATGGCCACTTGCACGACTAAGTCGTAGAAGGTTTTGGGTTTTAAGCGCGGTAGCATAGCGATTTGTGCCCGCGATTCAATTTGAAAGGTACCAATGGTGTCGGCACGTTGAATCATTTGGTAGGTGGCAGGGTCATCGTTAGGAATATCGTGCTGCATAAAAGGCACCCCACGTCGTTTAGAGACATAATCTAATGCGCGTCGGATCACCGTAAGCATGCCAAGTGCTAGTACATCGACTTTTAAAAAATTCAGGGCATCTAAGTCGTCTTTATCCCATTGCACAATACGGCGCTGGGGCATGGCGGCATTTTCGATAGGCACCAATTGGGTTAAGGGGCCGCGACTTATTACAAAGCCACCCGGATGTTGGGATAAATGACGAGGAAAGCCGATTAAGTTTTCACTTAGCTGTAGCCATAATTTGCTTTGCTTGGCGTTTAGGTCGATACCATACTCTTGCATACGAGGTGCCAAACTATCACGCCCGTCCCATTGGCTATGAGCTT
>DATGRU010000276.1:0-2029 GCA_035303295.1 Paenalcaligenes sp. | reverse complement strand
TATTCCAGAATGCTGTCCCCAAACTCGGTAAGAACTAAACGACGTGTGCTGCGCTCAAGCAAACGCTCACCGAACTTGGCCTCCAGCTCGGATAAGCGCCGCGATAACGTCGATTTGGGTAGTCCGGTTTGATCAGAGGCGGCCGTGAAGCTGCCAGCATCAACAATGTGCGCGAACAAAATAAGATCGTTGGCAAATAAATTAATCGTGGTCATGACTGCAACGCAAAAAAAGAGGACTACCGATAATTCCATTTATGGAACAATAAAACCCATTTTACGGGCTTAATCACCAAAACAACAAGCAATAAAATAAAAATGCTACAATACTATAGGGGTTTCTACTAGCATTCGCCCAACTCCATTGCTAAAGGATAAATTATGAAAAAAACATTTTTTGCTGCGTTGGTTGCTTCATTGTTTGCTACACAAGCGATGGCATCCTTGCAAACCTATAACGTGGACCCAGCTCACACCCATTCACGCATTTCTTACGACCACACCGGTATGTCTACGCAAGTACTGAGTTTTAAGCAAACGTCAGGAACTGTGCGATTTAACCCTGAAAGACGTGACGCACGTTTAGATATCCATATCGCCATGGACTCGGCAGATACAGGATTTGAACCCTTTAACGAGCATGTTCAAGGCGAAGATTTTTTGGACGCGGCTCAATTCCCCACCGCTACGTTCCGCTCTACCGTCGTACACTTTGACGGTGACACGCCCGTTAGCGTAGACGGCAACCTGACCATCAAGGGGGTTAGCAAACCCGTAACGCTAGACATCAGCTCGTTCTTTCATGGCCCGCACCCCGTGCTGCAAGAAGATGCCATTGGCGCTAACGCCACCGCCGTCATAAAACGTAGCGATTTTAATCCCAGTAAATTTGCACCCGCAGGGGATGATGAAGTTAGACTGAACATTGCACTGGAAGCCATTATTGATAAAAGCTAAAGCGGGAAAGCGCTCTGCTTAATAATGACGGGTGCAACGGATCCTCCGGCACCCCCACTCTGCTAAGGAAACATTATGGGACTTCTTGTTGACGGAACATGGCACGACCAATGGTACGACGTGGAAAGCACGGGAGGTCGCTTTATTCGTACCGATGCTCAGTTTAGAAACTGGGTTACTGCCGATGGCAGCGCTGGCCCCAGCGGTAAAGGCGGCTTTAAAGCCGAAGCCGGGCGCTACCACTTATACGTATCGCTCGCCTGCCCTTGGGCTAATCGCACGATAATTATGCGCAGCCTAAAAGGGCTGGAAGACATGATTAGTCTGTCGGTGGTGCACCCTTATATGGGCGAGCATGGCTGGACCTTTGCCGAGGGCCCCGGCGTTATTGCTGACCCTGTGGGCGGTGCGGATTATATGTATCAGGTCTACTTACGCGCCCAAGCCGATTACTCAGGCCGCGTGACCGTACCCGTATTGTGGGACTTGCACACCAACACCATCGTCAGTAATGAGTCGTCGGAAATTATCCGTATGTTTAACTCGGCCTTCGATACGCTGGATGCCAAAGCCGGCGACTATGCACCCGCTGCCCTATTAGCTGATATCGACGCGATTAACGAAAAGGTGTACGACAGCATTAATAATGGTGTCTACAAAGCAGGCTTTGCGACGTCGCAAGCCGTTTACGAGCAAGAGGTACAGAAGCTCTTTGCAGCGCTAGACGAGTTAGAAGCGAAGCTGGGTAAGCAGCGCTTTCTGGCTGGCGAGCAAATTACCGAAGCTGACTGGCGTTTGTTTACTACCTTAATTCGTTTTGATCCGGTGTATTACGGCCACTTTAAATGTAATCTGAAGCGCTTGGTCGATTACCCCAACCTGTGGAGCTATACCCGCGAGCTGTACCAATGGCCCGGCATTGCCGACACCATTAACTTTGATCACATCAAACAGCATTACTACACCAGCCATCACACCATCAACCCCAATGGCGTGGTACCACTAGGCCCGATTCTAGATTTACATCGCGCCCCAGACCGCCAGTTGTAAATAGATAGATTCAAGCCGCCACA
>DATGRU010000275.1:0-5207 GCA_035303295.1 Paenalcaligenes sp. | reverse complement strand
CGCGCTCAACGCAGTGACAATCCACCGTTGTCGCTGTATTTTCACCTGCCTTTCTGTGAGTCGCTGTGTTATTTCTGTGCCTGCAATAAGATCATTACTCAAGACCGGAGTCGATCAGCCCACTATTTAGGCTATTTACAGCGCGAAGTGGAAATGGTCTCGCACTACCTTGGCACAGACCGTCTTACCGAGCAACTGCATTTGGGTGGTGGTACGCCTACTTTTTTAAGCCAAGGCGAGCTGGCTCAGTTGATGGGGATGGTGCGTGATCACTTCCAATTCTCGGATGACGCTGAAATCAGCGTAGAGATCGACCCCCGCACTATTTCTGATGATACCTTAGCGCATTTAGTCAGTTTGGGTTTTAACCGTACAAGTTTTGGTGTGCAGGATTTTGATCCACAGGTGCAGGAAGCGATTCACCGGATACAGCCGGTCAGTATGGTGGAAAATGCGATTCTTAAAAGCCGCGAGTTAGGGTTCGAGTCGATTAATACCGATTTAATTTATGGTCTGCCCAAGCAGAGCGTGCAAAGTTTTAGTCTTACGCTGGATACCTTAATCGATTTACGTCCTGATCGCATCGCGCTCTATAACTACGCCCATTTACCCCAGCGCTTTAAGGCACAACGTTTAATTAATGCAGACGACTTACCGGATGCAGAAACCCGTTTGCAGATTTTCTTGATGTCTACGGCTCGACTATTAGAGGCAGGTTACGAGTACATTGGTTTGGATCATTTTGCGTTGCCTAATGATGAGTTAAATCTGGCACGCTTAGATAAGAGCTTGCATCGTAACTTTCAAGGTTACACCACTCGTGCGGAGAGTGATTTGCTCGGGTTTGGGGTGTCGGCCATCGGTAAGGTGGGTAATGTACATGCGCAGAACCAGCGCTCGCTGAAAGCCTATTACGAGGCAATAGACCAGCAGGTCCTACCTACCATTCGCGGTATCACGATGAATGCTGATGATGTATTACGTGGTGAAATTATCATGGCGTTAATGTGCGGTATGCCCGTGGATATGACGCACATTGAGCAACAACATGGTATTCGCTTTCAGGACTACTTTGCGGCTGAGCTTGAAGCTCTTGCTCCTTTTGTTGCGGCCGGATTGGTCTCATTAGCGAATGAATGCATTCAGGTCAGTAATACAGGCCGGCTTTTTGTGCGTGCAATCAGTATGGTCTTTGATGCATACCTGCAGAAGAAAACGGAAGCCACGTATTCCCGCCTAATCTAGCTAGCCGACCTTTAATAGGTGGGCTTTAGGCTGCTGTTCTTTGATCTGGGTTAAATGCTACACAGCTAATTTTTGGCATAGTAGCTTATGTGGGCACACAATGCCTGAGACCTAAAGTAAAGGATAGTACGTGGTAGAAAGCTTAAAAACGCACTTCAAGCTCAAAGGAAAAAAGCTACTTCCCTTGGTGCAAGGCGGTATGGGAGTGGGGATTTCCGCCCATCGTTTAGCAGGTAGCGTTGCAGCGTTAGGAGCGATGGGAACGATCTCCAGTGTAGACCTGCGTCGCCACCACCCCGATCTCATGGCGCGTACGCACAAAAGTAAAAATATCGATCTCATCAATGCGGCCAACCTTGAAGCACTTGATCGCGAGATTCAGGAAGCCAGAGCCTTATCAGAAGGGCGGGGCGCCATTGCGGTGAATATTATGAGAGCCGTATCGCAATACGCTGAGTATGTTAGACAGTCGTGTGAAAGCGGCGCTGATGCGGTTGTGGTTGGTGCTGGCTTGCCACTGGATTTGCCTGAACTTACGGCCGATTACCCTAATGTAGCCATCATTCCAATTTTGTCGGATGCGCGTGGTGTGCAGTTGGTGCTGCGTAAGTGGATGCGTAAGAATCGTCTACCTGATGCCATTGTGATTGAGAACCCTAAGTTTGCAGCAGGACATCTGGGCGTACCGAATGCCGATGCCATGGATAACGAAAATTACACCTTTCCGGTTGCCATCACCGAAACCCGTGAAGTGTTCAAAAAGTTGGGTATCGAATCTGAACGCATACCATTAATCGTGGCTGGCGGAATTCATTCCCATGAGCAGCTTAAAACCTTATTAGAGCTGGGCGCTGATGCAGTACAAATGGGAACCGCCTTTGCCGTCACTGAAGAGGGGGATGCCCACCCTAACTTTAAACACACTTTAGCGAGCGCCAAACCTGAAGACACCGTTACTTTTATGAGCGTGGCAGGTTTGCCTGCCCGGGCTGTACGCACGCCCTGGTTAGAGTCTTACTTACATAAAGAACAGCGTTTGCAGTCGGTGGCACAAGTTCGAGCGTGCAGTGAAGGTTTTGATTGTCTGGCGCATTGCGGCTTGCGTGACGGCGTGGCGAAAAGTGGTCAGTTCTGCATCGACCGGCAGTTAGCCTATGCCTTAGAGGGGGATGTGGATCGAGGGCTATTCTTCCGTGGAACCGAGCCGTTGCCGTTCGGAGCCGCTATTCGTCCCGTGCGCGAATTGATCGAGTACATGGTCACGGGCGTGCGTCCATTGGTTGACACCCTTCACGATGCAATAAGTTTAAAAGCTAAGCCTGAACTCAGCGCTTAAGGCGACACTAGCACCGTTGCAGGGTATTGGTGTCTTGGCCGCTATTTCGATGTTGCTGCCCAGGACCTCTACGGTATCAAGCAAGCTACAGCATTGGCGTGGTCTACCGCAATATGAAGGCTAGACAAACGTCAACGTAGTCATATCGATATTGTGACTGTTCATATTGGACAAGCCGCCGCTCCTAACCTATCATGTGCCGTCGCTGTAACAAGAGAAGGATTGGAGTGTCTAAAGAGTTACCTGTTGCAAGGCTGCCGAAGCCGAATGGTGCGCAGCTATTAAAATCGTTGGTTGGTAGCACCCTAGGTATCGGCGCCGTAGCGTGGCTAAGCGCCTATACCGGATACGAACTATTAATGGCTGCATTTGGGGCAACCTGTGTGTTGCTGTTTGCTATTCCCGATGCGCCGCTGGCCCAGCCTCGCAACGTAATAGGTGGACACTTACTAGCCACATTTGTTGGTTTGGTGTTTTTTCAGTTTGGTTGGGATAGCCATTTTGCAATGGGCTTATCGGTGGGGTTGGCGATTGCCTTAATGATGGCAACCCAAACACTGCATCCACCTGCTGGCGGAAATCCCATCGTGGTGCTGTTAAGTACTCACATGAACTGGTCTTTTTTGATCTTCCCCGTTCTGATTGGGGCAGTGGTGTTGGTTGCACTGGCGATTATTGTTAATAATATTGCCCGTCCGGTGCGTTGGCCGCGCTATTGGTGGTAGCAGTCGACGTTGTGTTACGACGATGGGCCACCCGACCTGCCATTTAAGCGACCATATAATTTCTTTGCTTGGTCATCGTTTACTTTCAGCGCGGGTTCATCAAAGGTGCCTTGTGCACTATCGTAAATTTCATGAACCAAATTTTTCCAGTGCTCGCTTGTGGGTTTGTGATCGGGTTCTGGCTCGGCGTTCACCAGTGGCGTAGACTGTGCTGCTAACGGTGTTTCGCGTTGCTCTGGTGAATACTGACTAAGGTCAAAGCTACCCACCATAATGCCCATTTCCCGCAACACATTAAAGGCCTGAGAGGGGCTTTTGAACTGTCGCGGCTGTCGATCTTTAGCCGTCACTAAAATAGCGGTTTGTGCACTGCGAGTATGGATTTGGATGAAAAAGCCACTTCCTTGCCCTTTAAGCACAATACTGCTGACGCCCCCAGCTTGTGTCGTAGCGCGTAGTTGTTGCAGGGTATAAAACAGGGGCTCTGAAGTGGTTAATAGGCTCATACCGATATCGACGTGCCAGTGTGACAGCGTCTGAAATAGCGCTTGTAAAACAATAAACGCACATTATGCCGTGTATCTATAAATCACGCATCTATTGTGCGTTTCTGACTAAGGCTGTATGTCTTGCCGTATGAGCGATATAATGGAACATTGTTTTTATTGCGACCCTCATTCCATCACATGACGACAACTATTATTGAATCTCTTCCCGTAGGCCAAAAAGTAGGTATTGCTTTTTCAGGGGGCCTAGACACCAGTGCGGCTATTTTGTGGATGCGCAATAAAGGCGCTATTCCTTATGCATACACCGCGAACTTAGGTCAGCCCGATGAGTCGGATTACGATGTTATTCCTAAGCAGGCGCTGAATTATGGCGCAGAAGAGGCGCGATTAATCGATTGTCGTTCCCAACTGGTAAATGAAGGGATAGCCGCTTTGCAAAGTGGTGCATTCCATATTTCTACAGCCGGCGTTACCTATTTCAATACCACGCCTATTGGCCGCGCGGTAACAGGTACTATGTTGGTAGCGGCCATGAAGCAAGACGATGTCAATATTTGGGGTGACGGTAGTACCTACAAAGGTAATGATATCGAGCGTTTCTATCGTTACGGCTTGCTCACAAATCCACAACTGCGTATTTATAAGCCTTGGCTTGATCAGCTGTTTATCGACGAGCTAGGTGGGCGTTCTGAAATGTCGGAATACATGCAAAAGCACGGTTTCGATTACAAAATGTCGTCTGAAAAGGCTTACTCCACCGACTCGAACATGTTGGGTGCTACGCACGAAGCAAAAGACCTCGAGTTTTTAAACAGTGGCATCAAAATTGTGAACCCGATTATGGGGGTAGCGTTTTGGCGTGACGACGTAGAAGTTAAGGCTGAAGAAGTAACGGTGCGCTTCGAAGAAGGGCAGCCCGTTGCATTAAATGGCCAAGAGTTCTCTAGCCCAGTCGAGTTAATGCTCGAGGCTAACCGTATTGGCGGCCGCCACGGTTTGGGTATGAGCGACCAAATTGAAAACCGTATTATCGAAGCAAAAAGTCGTGGTATTTACGAAGCGCCTGGCTTGGCATTATTGCATATTGCTTACGAGCGTTTGCTGTCCGGTATTCATAACGAAGATACTATCGAGCAATACCGCATAAACGGTTTGCGCTTAGGCCGCTTGTTGTATCAAGGTCGTTGGTTCGACCCACAGGCTATTATGTTGCGTGAAACAGCTCAGCGTTGGGTTGCACGAGCCATTACTGGCGAAGTTACGCTAGAGTTGCGTCGCGGTAACGACTATTCAATTCTTAATACTGAATCCCCGAATCTTAGCTACAAGCCCGAGCGTCTTACCATGGAAAAAGAAGGGGATGATACCTTCTCGCCACGTGATCGTATCGGT
>DATGRU010000274.1:0-26946 GCA_035303295.1 Paenalcaligenes sp. | reverse complement strand
ACACCGCCTTCACGAATTAATAGCGCGGGCTCTTCTGCAATGGCTTGATGTAGGCGTTGTGCCAGCTCAGGTGAAATATGAATGCGCGCAAGTAGATTTTCTAGTTCGGGAATACATTCAAACTGCTGGCGTATATCTGCTTGTAAGGTAGGTAGCAAACTAAGCCCATCGCGTAGGCTTGCTAGCTCTCGTGGGCGCACCGAAGACAATGCAATACGCGTAGCAATGCGTTCTAAGTCAGGATAGAGGCTAAGCGAACGACGCAGTTTCGCCAGTGCCGACTCACCACTTAACGATGCTTGGCCTTCGGTTAGCAACACGCCCACTACACGTTGTCGAGTTAGAACCGGATCGTTGTTGCGCAACGGGTGATGTAACCAGCGGCGCAATAGGCGCGAGCCCATTGGGGTTTCACAATGGTCCAGCGTTGAAAATAAGGTGGGCTTGTCTTCTCCGCTAATGGTTTCGGTAATTTCTAAATTCTTGCGGGTTACGCTATCTAATACGACAAATTCGCCACTGTGCTCAATGCCTATGCTTTGTATGTGGGGCAGGGCTTGATATTGGGTGTGGCTAACGTAACGTAGCAAGGCGCCAGCGGCGCACGTGGCCACTGGGTAATCGTCTAGCCCAAAGCCTGATAAGGTGTCAGTTTGGAAATGATCCAATAAGGTTTGGCGCGCGCCAGTGTCTTCAAAATGCCAGTCGGGTACACGGCTGACGCGTTCATCAAATCCCTCGGGTAAGCCAGCCGATTCGGCCAGTACAAGTTCAGCCGCGGATAAGCGACTAAGCTCTGCATCCATTAGTTCAGGGGTGCATTCATTGACTTTAAATTCACCGCTAGCCAGATTCATCCAAGCCAGCCCAATACGCTCTTGGCGGTTCTTCCGTGCCCGATACACAGCAGTAATAATGCGATCGGATTTGCTGGGTAGTAACGCGTCGTCCGTCAGGGTGCCGGGGGTGACGATACGTACAATTTGCCGCTCAACCGGGCCTTTGCTGGTGGCTGGGTCGCCAACTTGTTCACAAATGGCGACCGACTCGCCCAAGGCCACCAAACGGGCCAGATAACCTTCCATTGCATGGTATGGCACACCGGCCATGGGCACTGGCTTGCCGTTAGACATGCCACGTTTGGCAAGGGTAAGGTTGAGCAATCGAGCCCCGCGCTCTGCATCCTCGTAGAACAACTCGTAAAAGTCCCCCATGCGGTAGAACAACAGATGCGACCCCGCTTGCTCTTTTAACGTCAGGTATTGCCGCATCATGGGGGTGTGGTTGGAAAGATCTGTTTTGCTCATTCAAATCAAAAGCTTAGGGGTTTTGAGGAGTAGGCTAGCGCTGTGTGTAGGCCATTGTACTGGCAGTTAGGCGATGGCAAGCACCATTATAAGAACGTGGCGGCTTAAGCCTAAATAAGAAAAGCTGGCAACGCTGGCCAGCTGGTTTTTAGTGTAGCAAATTGTCGTGTTGGGGCGTTAGGACTGTGTTTATTGAAGTTGCTCAGAAATTGGGTGTATGAGTGTTGGTTTCTTAATGCAAAAAAAAACATAGCCGGCTGCTGCCGGCTATGTTTACTATCAAACCACTAATTAAACTGGATATTACTCGTGGCTATTAGGTGAGTCTTCACCTGCAAAGGCGCCCAGTTTGCGCAGTGCGGCTTCTACACCGGCACCGTAAGCTGGATCGGCTTTGCTACAGTTTTCCACATGACGACGTTTAATGAAGTCAGGTGCATCACCCATAGCGCGAGCAGTGTTGTCGAACAATACTTGCTGTTGTTCTGGGCTCATCAAGCGGAACAAATCACCCGGCTGTTTGTAGTAGTTGGAATCATCCTCACGGAAGTCCCACCAGTCAGCGTTGCCGTTGATTTTCAGTGGCGGTTCGCGGAACTGAGGCTGCTCTTGCCACTGGTTAAAGCTGTTGGGCTCGTAGTGGGGGAGGCTGCCATAGTTACCATCCATTCGGCCAGCCCCATCGCGGTGGTTGCTGTGTACAGGACAACGAGGTGCGTTAACAGGGATCTGGTGGTAGTTAACACCTAAACGGTAGCGCTGCGCATCGGCGTAGTTAAACAGGCGGGCTTGCAGCATTTTGTCGGGTGAGACGCTAATGCCGGGAACCAAATTGCTGGGTGCAAATGCACTTTGCTCAACATCGGCAAAGAAGTTTTCTGGGTTGCGGTTCAGCTCGAACTCGCCCACTTCGATCAGCGGGTAATCGCCTTTAGGCCATACTTTGGTTAGGTCAAAGGGGTGGTATGGTACTTTTTCTGCATCGGTTTCGGGCATAACCTGAATGTACATCGTCCATTTCGGGAAATCACCGTTTTCAATGGATTCGTACAAATCACGCTGGTGGCTTTCACGGTCGTTACCGATAATTTCGGCGGCCTCAGCATCCGTTAGGTTCTTAATGCCTTGCTGTGTGCGGAAATGGAATTTTACCCAGAAGCGTTCGCCAGCTTCGTTCCAGAAGCTGTAGGTATGTGAACCAAAACCATGCATGTGGCGGTAGCTAGCAGGGATGCCACGATCGCTCATGACAATCGTTACTTGGTGCAGGGCTTCGGGTAGCAGTGTCCACCAATCCCAGTTGTATGTTGCCGAGCGCATGTTAGTGCGAGGGCAGCGTTTTACGGCTTTGTTCAGGTCAGGGAATTTGCGGGGATCGCGGATAAAGAACACGGGGGTGTTGTTACCGACCATGTCCCAGTTACCTTCTTCGGTATAAAACTTCAGTGCAAAACCACGAATATCGCGCTCGGCATCGGCTGCGCCGCGCTCACCTGCTACTGTGGTGAAACGAGCAAACATTTCGGTTTTTTTGCCTACCGATTCAAAAATTTTGGCGCGTGTGTACTTAGTAATGTCATGAGTAACGGTAAAGGTACCGAACGCGCCGGAGCCTTTGGCGTGCATGCGGCGTTCGGGAATGACTTCACGTACAAAGTTAGCGAGCTTCTCGTTCAGCCACACGTCTTGCGACAGTAGTGGGCCACGTGGGCCGGCAGTAAGGCTGTTTTGGTTATCAGGAACGGGGGCGCCAAACTGGGTCGTTAAGTAGGTGGGTTTGTCTGTAGGCTTACTCAAGGTAGCAACTCCTCATGATTGGTAGGGCTGTGTAAGTAGGATTATCTTAGCGCGGTATTGTAGTTACGTGAATTTGATAAAAAGAAACAGAGCGATAGCTTAAAACTATAGTCTAATAAGGCTTAATAAGGTTTACGCTAAGTAGCAGAAGTTTCCATTAAAAGGCACAGGCTAAGCCATCTTTACGGTGGTCGGAACCGGCTACATAGCCGTCCTGATTGCGCACAATTAACTGTGCGCCGCCAAAAGCAAAGACGCCGCTGCCTTGTTCCAGTGTGATCTGATGCCCTTTGGCTTGCAATGCAGCCGCTACTTGCGGATCAAAACCCTGCTCCAGCGACACATTTAAACCGCCCGTAACGCGCCAGCGCGGTGCGTCGGAGGCGGCTTGAGGATTTTGATTGAAATGCAGAATGCGCACGCACATTTGCACATGCCCTTGTGACTGCATCGGGCCTCCCATCACCCCAAAAGACATATATGGATCACCGTTTTGTTGCGTCACAAAAGCAGGCAGGATGGTGTGGGAAGGGCGTTTTCCGGGTGCCACACAGTTCGCATGGGTGGGGTCTAAACTAAAGCCGTGCCCGCGATTCTGCAGGCTGATGCCGGTATCGGGCACGACGACACCAGAACCGAAGCCCATGTAATTCGATTGAATAAATGAAACCATCATGCCGCTGGCATCGGCCGTACTGACGTAGACGGTGCCGCCTTCTTTAGGTTGGCCGTAATCGGGCGCTTGAGCACGATCGGGGTCAATCAGCGATGCACGTTGCTTTAGGTAACTGGGGCTAAGCAGGTCGTGTGGGCTAACACGCATAGCGTGCAGTTCAGCGTTATATTCGTATAGGTCGGCAAAGGCCAGCTTCATGGCTTCAATACACAGGTGCACGGTCTGCGCATCGTCTACGTTTAAACCTTTGAAGCCTAGGGTATCAAGCATGCCTACAGCCATTAGCGCAGCAATACCCTGACCATTAGGTGGTATTTCATGTAAGCGGTACGCACCAAAGGCCGTGCTAATGGGTTCGCACCAATTGCTTTGATGATCAGCTAGGTCGTCCATACTAAGCGCACCACCATAGGCTTTGGCATGAGCCGCTATTTTTTGGGCCAGCTCACCGCGATAAAAAGCTTCGCCTTGTGTTTCTGCAATCAAGTGTAGGGTATGGGCTTGTGCTGAGTTCACCACTCGTTCGCCAGCCTGTGGAGCCCGACCATTGGGCATAAAGCAGTCGGCAAAACCTGGCTGTTGCCCCAGTTTGCTTGCAGCCATTTGCCATAAGGAAGCAACCGTTGGTGAAACTAAAAAGCCATCGCGAGCATAAGAAATAGCGGGTTGCATCACCGTACGTAGGGGCAGTTTGCCGTAGCGTTCCGATAGCGCAATCCAACTGGATACCGCACCGGGCACAGTCACCGAATCCCAGCCGGTTTTGGGTACGTGGTCTAAACCTTTGAAGTAATCGGGTGTCCAGGCTTTAGGGGCGCGCCCTGAGGCGTTTAAGCCATTTAAGCGTTGACCGTCCCAAATCAAGGCGAAGGCATCACTACCAATGCCACAACCCGTTGGTTCTACAACCGTAAGACAGGCAGCAGCGGCAATGGCGGCATCCACCGCATTGCCCCCTTGATACAGCATGCTAAGGCCAGCTTGCGCAGCCAGAGGTTGGGACGTGCTGACTACATTTTCGCCCATCACTGCGGCGCGTTGTGATGGATAAGGATACTGCCAATCGAGTGCCATGATGAGTCGTGCCTTAGTGGCTGCAATAACTTATTTATTGGTTAAGTAGAGCGTACGCGTCAGCGGTGAGTTCGTAAGAACGTTTGCGAGCCTCGTGGTCGTACATGTTCGAGGTAAGCATCAGCTCGTCTGCGCCCGTTGCGTCGAGGAAAGCCCGAATTTGTTCCGCTACCTCTTCAGTGGTGCCGATGGCCGAGCAGGACAACACGTGATCAATTAACGATTGTGCAGCTGGGCCCATTTTCTCTAGGTAGTTTTCTACAGGCGGTGGCAACTGTATAGGTTGTCCGGTACGCAAGCTGACAAAAGATTGTTGCCACGAGCTGGCTAAATAATGTGCTTCTTCATTGGTGTCAGCCGCAAAGACATTAAAGCCCAACATGACGTAGGGCTTAGCCAAATGCTTAGAAGGTTTAAATTGGCTGCGGTAGACGCTAATGGCTTGCATCAGTTGTGCAGGGGCAAAATGCGATGCGAAGGCGTAGGGCAGCCCCAAGGCGGCAGCCAGTTGTGCGCCAAACAAACTTGATCCTAGAATCCAAATGGGCACCGACAGCCCTTTGCCCGGCACGGCAATAACGGGTTGATCGGGATCCTCTGACATGTAATCCATCAGTTCGAGTACATCTTGGGGAAACTGATTGGGGTCAGACTGTAAATCGCGACGTAGTGCGCGGGCAGTTTGTTGATCAGAGCCGGGTGCGCGCCCTAGGCCTAAATCGATACGTCCAGGAAACAGGGATTCCAAGGTACCGAATTGCTCGGCAATAACCAGAGGCGAGTGATTGGGTAACATGATGCCACCCGCACCAACGCGAATCTGCTTGGTATGTGCCGCGACGTGCCCGATAAGTACAGATGTTGCCGCGCTTGCAATACCCACCATGCCGTGATGTTCAGCCATCCAATAACGTTTGTAACCACGACGATCGGCTAACTGTGCGAGTTCCACCGTGTTAGCAAAGGATTGGGCTGCTGTACTGCCTTGCACAATAGGCGCGAGATCCAGTACCGAGTAAGGAAGGTGTTGCTTCATGCTGATGTGTCCTAAACTGAATTGTGCAACACATACTATAGACTAGTGAGTCACGATTTTGGGTGAAACAAATAATGAGACAACAGGACACTTCCGAACGAACCCTTCAACACTATGCACAACGCGCCGAGCAGTTTAAGGCTGGTACATGGGACCATGATGTAGAGCAAAATCGTCAAGCATTGTTAAAGGCCTTACCCCCGAAGTCACGCTATGATTTACTTGATCTGGGCTGCGGTCCTGGTCGCGATGTAGTGGCGTTTACGCAGCTAGGGCACCGAGTTGTGGGCTTAGATGGCTGTGCCGAGTTCCTTGCTATGGCAGCAAAGGTTGTAGAGGCAGAATTCTGGCATCAAAACTTGCTGGATCTGTCTTTGGGTACAGAGCGATTTGATGGTGTTTATGCCAATGCTTCACTTTTTCATGTGCCCCGTGCGCAATTGCCTGATGTCTTAAACCGTATAGCGCAGGCCTTACGCCCTGAAGGGGTGCTGTTTGTATCCAACCCGTGGGGTGAAGACCAAGAGGGCTGGAATGGCGAGCGATATGTAGTCATGCATTCGTGGGAATCGTGGCGTCGTTATGTTGAAGCAGCTGGTTTTGAATTGGTGCACCACTATTACCGGCCCAGTGGTTTACCTAGAGCGCAGCAGCCTTGGTTGGCAAGTGTCTGGCGTAAAAGCAAGGCTGACTGATAGGCAGAAAAAAAGTATGATGGGCCGCCAGTACACCACTAATTAGCGGAGTAAATTCATGGGTGATGTTATTGCTGCTCGACTTGGCAGTTCTTGGGTAGAGCTTTTCTTTGTCAATTTATTAATTACTGCAGCCATCTTGGTGGTTGGTTGGTGGGTGTCTACCTTTGTAGGCAACGCCGTCAAGAAAGTTGCACAACGTTCACCGCGTATCGATCGCACCATCGTTCCGATGGTTCAAAGCGTTACGGTTTGGGCGATTCGGATTTTTGTCATTATTGCTGTGTTGGCGCGCTTCGGTGTGCAGACAGCTAGTATTATTGCGGTTCTGGGTGCAGCCGGTTTAGCGATAGGTTTGGCCTTGCAGGGTACGCTGCAAAATATTGCGGCAGGTATTATGTTGCTGGCTTTGCGTCCAATTCGTGCGGGTGAGTTTGTGTCCGTGGTTGATAAGGGCGATGGTACCGTTGAAGAAATTGGCTTGTTCTTAACCCGTTTTACGCAAGTGGACGGCATTCAATTCACCTTACCGAATAGCGCTATTTGGGGCAATGCCATCATCAATTACAGTCGCAATGAAACGCGCCGTGTCGATGTAGGCGTTAGCATTCGTTATGGCGATGATCTGGATAAGGCTATTTCGATCTTAGAGTCGTTAGTAGCCAATAACGAACACGCATTAACGGACCCTGCACCTTTGGTTAGTGTGATGGAATATCGCGACAGTACCATTGTGATCAACGTACGGGTGTGGGCTAAGGCCGCCGATTATTGGACCTTACGTTTTGCATTATTGCGTCAAGCGCCTGTGGCGCTGGCCGATGCAGGCTTACGACTGCCTGTACCGGTACGTGAAATTAACAACGCGCCAATCGAAGGTTCCGAAGCTGCCTGACGCTTAAAGCTGCTTAGAAAGGGTTGCTAAGGTCTGTTCAAGCATCTGTGCAATCTCTTTCTGGCGGCGTGATGGCATCCGCTCAGTGATCGCCGTTACGCTTAAACCAAGAATGGGTGTACCTTGGGCATCGCACAAGGCTGCACCCACCCCCAAAGCGCCTCGCACGGCGTAATTCCCCACTACTGAATAGCCACGTGTACGAGTGTTAGCAATTAGCTGACGCATCTCCCGTTGTGTCATGCCGCCATAATGTTCTAGTTGGTCTTGGTTGGCCTCGATAATCGCATCAATACTGGCATCGTCTAATTTCGCTAAGATTGCCATGCTAGCGGAACCCACCCCCAGTGGTTGGGATTTATTCACATAGGTAGCCAGAATCTGAATCGGGTAGGAGCCAATTTCACGCCACATGGTGATGGAGTTATTACCGTCTCGCATGACTAAGAAGACGGCATCGCCGACTCGCTCGGCAAGTTTGCGCATCAGCGGTTTGGCCAGCTCGACAATATGGTTTCTGGGGTTATCGTTAACGGGCAGTGCGCTGCGTGTTGACGCGTAACGACGAGTGCGTCCTACAGCATGCACAAAATCGGCTTCAGTTAGCGCCGCTAAAAGCCGGTAAATGGTTGGGCGCTGAAGCCCTGTAAGGCGAGAAAGCTCGGTAACACTTAAACCATTCTCATCGTGTTCTTGCAGTGTTTGCAAAATTTGCAGCCCCCGACGTAGGGTGCGCGGGCCTGCAGCGCTATCAGTAGAAGCTTTAGTGACCATATGCCCAGCCATGACGTAAACAGACAAGCATTTAACATACTGCACTCGCCGTCGGGTGTCCACTCTACGGACGTGTTGTACGTGTAAATCCGTAGCGCCTAAACCCTAAAGCGGGGCGAATGTTGTAGTAAGTCTGCAATAAGCTGTAGCAGCTTCAACCCCTTGTGGCTTATTCAATAAGTTTATTAAGCCGTTCTGCATCCAGTGGCGTGACACCATTTTCCACGCGTTGACCCAGTTCTTCTAAGGCGTGGCATAGCTTGCTGATGCGCGCATCTTGGTTGGCAGCATGCGCGACTAACTCGTTGATGACTTGGATAAGCGGGTCGTTGTTCGTGTTATCCACAGCGTAAGCCGCGAACTCACCACTGCCTTCCTGAGCGCTTTGACTTTGACGTGAGCTTTCTGAGTTTTTCGCGGCGGTGCTGTCGCGGCGGCTGCGTTCAAGTAATTCGTGTAATGGTTTACCTGACCACTCTGATTGACAGGGCAAGGTAGCGTCAGAAAAGGGCTTAACACCTTCGCTGGGTGGGGTGGGCGTAGGAGCTTGCTCTGGCGAGGCGGTTAAGGTGTCGTCGTGCGCTTTCTGACTGGGCTGATCTTTAGTGATGACGCGCGCGGGGTTGCCCACAGCGGTAGCTCCCGCCGGTACGGGTTTTACCACAACTGCGTTCGAGCCCACTTTAGCGCCTGCCCCCACGGTAAAGCCCCCCAGAATCTGGGCGCCAGCCCCGACAACAACCCCATTTTCTAAGGTGGGGTGACGTTTTTCACCTTTATATAAGCTGGTGCCACCTAGCGTAACCCCTTGGTAAATAGTGCAATCGTCCCCGATGACGGCCGTTTCACCGACGACAATGCCAAAGCCGTGATCGAAGAAAACCCGATTACCGATGGTGGCCCCGGGGTGAATTTCGATACCGGTTAGTATCCGAGAAATATGCGATAGAAAGCGAGCTAGCCAAAAGAAATTACGTTTCCACAGCTTGTGGGCTAAGCGATGCGCCAGAATTGCATGTAATCCCGGATAGCAGGTGAGAATTTCCCATCGGCTACGAGCTGCAGGATCACGTTTAAGAATACAGGCGATGTCTTCGCGTAGTTGTTTAAGCATAATAAATCTTGATGACTAGCTAAGAGAATTATGAGTGTGTTCGAGAGGCAGCTTTAGCTGCTGTTTTAATCATGGCGGTGCATAGGCCTCGGAGCATGGCAACTTCATCTACACTCAGTCGACTACGGCTAAAGAGTTGACGCATCCGGACCAACAGTTTTTTTGGGTGTTCTGGATCGAGAAAATCAACCGCAATCAATGCTTGCTCCCAGTGGGTTAAAAATTCGCTGACCGTGCCTGTGGTTGCTGCCAATGAACCCGGGTCGACTTTACCGTTTGTGCTGGGCAGCGTAGCGCATTCAAGGCGGCTAAGTAAGGCGTAACGCATTTCCCATGCAGCCAATTGTAGGGCTTGTGCCACATTTAGGGAGCTATATTCAGGGTTTGCCGGTATATGACAGACAGTGTGGCATAACTCTAAATGTTGGTTGCTTAAGCCTGTACGTTCGGTGCCCAACACCACCGCAACCTTAGCAGACGGGCTTTCTAGGTGCGTAGCCGCTAAGTTAGCGCTTTGTCGGATGTCCAGTGGGGGCGGTCCGAGGTGCCGCGGACGGGCACTAAGAGCAAAAGACAAAGAAACAGGTGCCAAGGCAGCTTCTAAACTTGGTACGATATGCGCTTGGCTCAGTATATCGGTGGCCCCGCTTGCTAAAGCAATGGCCTCTTCATGTTCGATAATGTTGTCGAACTTTGGTGTCACGAGACATAGCTCTTTAAACCCCATCGTTTTTATTGCTCGCGCGGCGGCCCCTACGTTTCCAGGATGGCTCGGGTTGACCATGACAAAGCGAATCTGTTTAAAAACTGTGTTTATCGTGTCAGCCGTTGTTTGGGTCATTTAAAATAACTGTTGTGATGTGATTAAGCCTTGTTACGCCTCATGCTTTATTGAATGCTTAGCATATGGCAGAATCAGGCAGCGAATTCTTAAGAAAAACGGATACTTATGCACCCGATGCTAAACACCGCTATTAAAGCGGCTCGCCGAGCAGGCAATATTATTAACCGTGCCAGTGTAGACCTTGAGCGTCTACAAATTGGTCGTAAAGGCCCTAGTGATTATGTCACGGATGTGGATGCGGCTGTGGAAGAATCCATCATCGAGACCTTAAGCACGGCTTATCCAGACCATGGCTTTTTAGGCGAAGAAACCGGCACACGTGCGCCGACCGAGCCGCGTGGTACGGACGAACCTGAAAACGTATGGGTGATTGATCCTATCGATGGGACGACAAACTTTATTCATGGCTTTCCTTATTACGCTGTATCGATTGCCATGTTGCATAAAGGCATTCCTACACACGCCGTGATTTACGACCCAAATCATAACGAACTTTTCCATGCAAGCCGAGGTAGTGGCGCTTTCTTGAACGATCGTCGTGTACGTGTGTCGGGCTCTCATAAATACCCCGACAGCTTACTGGGTGCACACTTGCGCGATCCCAGCGATGCCTTTTCTGCTAAATCGGCCTATGTTGATATGCTAAGCGACTGCGCTGCCGTACGCCGTGTGGGCTCTACGGTACTTAGCTTGGCGTACGTGGCCAGCGGGCGCTTAGATGGCTTTGTAGCCACCAAAATCAAACCATGGGATATGGCGGCAGGTGCTTTACTGGTGTTGGAAGCAGGTGGCTTGATTGGCGACTTCGATGGTGAGCAAGGCTGGTACGAGTCTGGCGAAGTTATCGCTGCTACGCCTAAAATCTTCACCCAAATGTTGGGGTACATGCAGGCCTAAGTGGCCATTTCGTCATTCTTAGTCGGATAGAGTGGGGCGCTTTATCCGACTCATGTTATCAGGGCTACTCGGCCCTTTTCTTTTGATTTTGTTTATCTCGTAACCATGACTGAATACACGCTGTACTTACTGAAAGCGGCTTTTCTAGGCATTATTGAAGGCTTTACCGAATTTATTCCTGTTTCCAGTACTGCGCATTTGTTATTGCTGGTTGAGTGGATTAATTTTCCATCGGATAGCAATAAAGTGTTTGAAGTTGTTATTCAGTTTGGCTCAATTTTAGCGGTCATTTGGTTATTTAGAGCCCGTATTTGGCAGCTGGTTAAAGGTACGTTCACGGGTGACAGGGTGGAAATGATGTTCACCCGCAATTTACTGATTGCCTTTTTGCCTGCCGCAGTCATTGGCTCCCTAACGATTCAGTACATCAAAATGCTGTTTCACAATCCCCTTGTGTTTGTGTTCACCTTGGTGATTGGTGGTTTCATTATGTTGTGGGTAGAGCGCAAGCCCGCTTACGCTAAGGACGTGGACGGCAAGATTGACAGTAGCGTAACCGCAACCTCTGAACGGGCTACTGCCTACAGCTTGGAAACCATTACGTGGAAGCAAGCCTTAATTGTGGGGTTTGCGCAGTGCGTGGCCATGGTGCCCGGCACGTCGCGCTCTGGTGCCACCATTGTGGGTGGTATGTTGGCCGGTATTCATCGAAAAACCGCCACTGAATTTTCTTTTTTTCTGGCCATGCCCACCATGTTGGCGGCCACTGTCTACGACTTATACCGCAATGGCGGAGCCTTAAGTGCTGACCAAAGCTGGGCTATTGTGGTGGGTTTTGTAGCCGCATTCTTTAGCGCTTTGTTCTTGGTGAAGGCCGTACTGCGTTTTGTGTCGCGTCATACCTATCGTCCTTTTGCTTGGTACCGTATCGCCTTAGGTCTAGTCGTGTTAGTGTGGTTATACGCGCGTTAATGTTAGTCTGATAGACAACGATGTAATCCAGCCGGAGGCCGTTATGCACGATGACACCAATCCTGTATGGCTTGAGCAACCTTTTCCGCGAAACAGCGGGGACACATTGGCTCGGTATTGGCTGGATAACACCTTTTTAATGATTGCGGGGGTCTACGATCCCCTTAGTGCACTACTCGCCCGTAAGGCCGGTTTTAAAGCCCTGTATTTATCGGGCGGTGCCTTGACTGCATCGTTAGGTTTGCCCGATTTGGGTTTAATCACCCTAGATGAATTACTAGGTCGTGCCCGTGCCATCGTTAGGGCGACACGCCTGCCGTTAATTGTCGACGGCGACACGGGCTTTGGTGAAGCACTGAACACCATGCGCTTAGTACGCGAGCTTGAAGATGTGGGTGTGGCAGCTGTGCAGCTTGAAGACCAAGTGTTGCCTAAGAAGTGTGGTCATTTAAGTGGTAAGCAGCTAGTTAGCCCGCAGGCCATGGCAGAAAAAATTGCCGCAGCGGCACGTGCTCGACACGACTTGCGCATTATTGCCCGCACTGATGCGGCGGCAACGGAAGGGCTGGATGCGGCCATTGCCCGTGCACAGCTTTATATACAGGCCGGGGCCGATGCGATTTTTCCCGAAGCCCTAACTACGCACGAGGAATTCAAAACCTTTGCGTCAGCCATATCGGTTCCTTTGTTAGCGAACATGACCGAGTTCGGGCGTACACCACAGACGTCGGCTGCTGAATTCGCAGACATGGGTTATGCCATGGCAATCTGGCCGGTATCCAGTCTACGCATTGCTGCAAAGGCGATGGAACAGTTCTACACCCAGTTAATGCAGCAAGGTAGTGCAAGCGATAGCCTCTCTGCCATGCAAACCCGCGCAGAGCTGTACGATCTTATTCGTTATTTTGGCTACGAGGCCTTGGATAGCACCATTCAGCAATCGCTGATTCCCGATTTCCCCGATTTAAAATCATAAAGGCTTAGCCTCTTTAGTGTTAGATGCATCGGCTAGTAGGCTCGGTGTGCGGATACCGTGTGGCTGGCCTTAGGGTCTTAAGCCTAATTTGATGAGATGGGCTGCATAGTTATCGCAGGTTCTGGGCTTAAATCACACTCTATCGTAGGTTGACCAAGTTGATGCAAGCTGACCTGTCGTTCCTGTAGGCTTAACCAGCCTGAACGAGGTGGTTGCGCATGATCAAGCTCCCAATCGGGCAACACAACACGTCGATGGGTTTCCGGTTGCGGGGGCATAGCGTGCAAGGCAGGGCGGTGGGTGTGTCCATGTATCAGGCTCTTTACGTTGTGGCGGCTCATTAGCTGTTCACAAGCCTGCGTGTTCACATCGGTGATGCTATAGCTTTTATGACGCCCGGCTGCCTTGCTTTTCTCGCGAAAGTGATTGGCAATACCTCGGCGCCAGCGCAAGGGCAGTGCATGAAACACGGCCTGAACGCCGCGATTGCGCACGATACGACGAAAGCGTTGATAGGCGTGGTCGTCGATGCACAGTTCGTCGCCATGCGTTAGCACGAAATGAAAATAATCGGTGCTGATTAGCACCTGATCGGGAAGTAGGGTGCCATGCACGGCTTCAGCCAGTTGCTGACCTAGTAAGAAGTCGCGATTCCCACGCATTAAATACAAGGTTTTTTGTTGGCCGAACTGCTGTAACTGTTTTAGTGCAGTGGCTAGCCACGGTTCAGGAGATAAAACCTGATCGTCCCCAATCCACGCATTAAAGATGTCGCCACATAAGATAAGGGCGTCGCAATGCGCGGCTGCTTCATTTAAGAATTGATAGAAGCCTGAAGCAGTTTTGGGGCCATCAGGCCCCAAATGTATGTCGGCGGCAATCCAAAGCGTGCCGGTAAACCGTAGTTTATTCGACGATGATGGCTTTTTCGATGACCACATCGTCTACAGGTACGTCTTGGTGAAAGCCTTTGCTACCCGTTTTAACGGTTTTAATCGCGTCAACGACGTCTTCGCCTTCTACTACTTTGGCAAATACAGCGTAGCCCCAGCCATTTGGTGTGGGGGAAGTGAAGTTTAGGAAGTCGTTGTCGTTAACGTTGATAAAGAACTGAGCAGTTGCCGATTGTGGGTCGGCTGTACGAGCCATTGCCAGCGTGTAGGTGTCGTTTTTCAAACCGTTATCCGCTTCGTTTTTGATCGGGGCTTTAGTGGCTTTTTGCTTCATGCCTGGCTCGAAACCACCACCTTGAATCATGAAATTGTTGATAACACGGTGAAAAATGGTGTTGTCGTAGAAGCCGTCTTTAACGTAGGACAAAAAGTTAGCAACCGTTTCGGGCGCTTTTTCGGCGTTCAGTTCAATCAGAATATCGCCCTTGTTGGTTTGAAGTTTAACCTGTGGTGTGGTGCTCATTGTTGTACCTTGTGTTGTGGTTGAGTCTGCGTGTGCCGGGGCAATCATAAAACAGGTTGCCATAAGAATAGCGGCTACATAGCGAATGCTGCGCAAACCATAAAAATGAATGTTAGCGTAAGCGGATAATGTAAAACGTCGCATTATAGGATGCCTGATTAAATGTAAACAGAGGGTTATTGTTGCAGAAGTTGCTGCGTCTGTTCGGAGCGTACGCGCCCCGCGTTACCTGCAGAACTGAAGGCTTGTTCAGCAAGCATAAGCTGAACTTCACCTAAATTAACCTTTGCTGTAGTGAAGCTAGGCGCGGCGGTTAAGGCCATTTCCAATGCTTCGCGAGCCATTTCAGCTTTGCCTTGGCGCATGTATTCGGCACCTAAGTTATTCCATGGCTCGGGCAGTTCGGGGTAGAAAATGGTTAGTTGGCGGTAACTTTCAATGGCCTGCTCGTGCTGCCCCAACGCGGAATAAGCGCGGCCCTGTAAAAATAATAACTGTACATCAACCCCGATTTCAGCTCGTGCTTCACGCTGTGCTAAGCGCTTGTTGATGGCTTCAAGCGCTTCAGCAGGGCGGCCTTGATTAATAAGGGCTTCAATGCGTTGTGTGATTTGCCGTGGAGTAAGGGGCAGCGAGGTATCGACACTTGGCGTTAAGGCGTCAAGCACCCGTGCTAGGCCTTTCCAGCCCCTCTCGGGGGCGGGCGTGTTTTCGAAAATAGGTTCAACCTCAGTCAGTGACTGGGCGTTAACGTTCATTCCCAGTGCGCCTATAATAAGCAGGCAGGGTACTAGGCAACGAGACTTGGGCATAGACTTAAAGTTCACAGGTTATATACCTTTGTTTTACAAGGCGTTGTGTATCTGGCCGGTAGACGTTTACGGTATAGTTAACAGTAAATCATACCCGCTGTTCCAGCGACATGTGTCGCAACAGTATCCAGCTTGCTATACTTGACGACCATCATTTTAGCCTCGGCGCACAGAAATAGCTGTGTATAACCGTGTCTGAAAAGGGTGGTCACGCGCTTTTTTTCCAGATTTTAGAACGACTACATTACAGCACATGTTGCGCATTTATAACTCCCTGTCTCGCACTAAAGACGTTTTCACACCGATCGAGCCGAACGCTGTACGCATGTATGTGTGTGGCATGACAGTGTATGACTTTTGCCATTTAGGGCACGCACGTATGCTGGTCAGTTTTGATGTAATACAGCGCTGGCTACGTCAATTGGGATATCAGGTGAAGTATGTGCGCAATATCACCGATATCGACGACAAAATCATCCGCCGTGCGGTAGAAACCAACCGTCGCATGCGCGAAGTCACCGATTTTTATATTGCTGCTATGCATGCCGACGAACGCGCCCTAGGGGTGCAGTCGCCCGATGCCGAGCCACGTGCCACTGAACACGTGGGCGACATGATTGGTATCATCCGTAAGCTAGAGGAAAAAGGCTTGGCTTATCAGGGCAGTGATGGCGATGTGAATTACGCAGTACGTCAATTTGAAGGCTACGGTAAGTTATCCGGTAAAAGCATTGATGATTTACGTGCGGGCGAGCGCGTCGCGGTAACGGATGCCAAACGCGACCCACTGGATTTTGTGTTGTGGAAGGCGTCCAAGCCTGAAGAGCCAGCAGAAACCAAGTGGGAGTCACCTTATGGGTTGGGACGTCCGGGTTGGCACATCGAGTGCTCGGCCATGAGCAATGCCTTATTAGGTATGCCGCTGGATATTCATGGCGGGGGCCCCGACCTTAAGTTTCCACACCATGAAAATGAAATTGCTCAGTCTGAAGGGGCTTTTGGCGGCCAAATGGCCAATGTGTGGATGCATTGCGGGCCACTAATGGTGGATGCCGACAAAATGTCCAAGTCGCTGGGCAACTTTCATAATATTCGTCACACTATTGCCGCCAAAGCGGTTGATGATGGCGTTGCCGAGTACGAGGCCAATCCGCGCGAGGCTGAAATGTTGCGCTTCTTTATTGTGCGCAACCATTACCGCAGTACTCAGAATTACACGGCCGATAACTTATTTGATGCCCAGCAAGCTATCGACAGGTTGTATCAAGCCTTACTGAATGTGCCTGCCGAGCCTGTGGATATCGATTGGGCCGACCCTTTTGCAGCTCGTTTTGCTGAGTCCATGAACGATGACTTCAACACTGCGGGTGCGGTGGCGGTGCTGTTCGAATTAGCCGCACAAGCCAATCGCGAGCAATGTGCTCGTAGTGCTGGCTTGATGCGCGCCTTAGGTGGAGTGTTGGGCTTGCTACAAAAAGACCCCGCAAGTTATTTCCGATCCGCTACGCGCTATATTAAGGATGCACGTCCTCATACGGGCGACGAACTTAACGACGAAGCCATTCAAACACTGGTTGATCAGCGTAGCGCTGCGAAAGCGAACCGTGATTTTGCCTTGGCCGACCAATTGCGTGATCAATTGCACGAGCAAGGGGTTGAGCTTGAAGATAAAGCGGGCGGTGTCACCCAATGGCGCAGGGCTTAGGAGTGGGTATGAGCAACTCACAACCCAGTTATTGGGATGAAGCGACGACGCATTTGATGAAACGCGATCGAATTTTGCGTAAAATCATCCCCATGTACCCCGACGAGTGGCTGCAGGCACCGGCAGATCCCTTTGCGACGCTGGTGCGGGCGATCATTGGTCAGCAGGTTAGTCGCCGTACCGCTGAAGCGGTATGGGCGCGCCTAATCGAGTTTTTGGATGCTCAAACTACCCCACAAAAGGTGTTGAGCTTTAATGCTGAAACCTTGCGCAATGTAGGACTACCCAAGCGCAAAGCAGAATATATTCTCGATCTTGCAACGCATTTTGATCAGGCTAAGGTCGATCCCGATGCGTGGCACGATATGGATGATGAAGCCATCATTAAAGAGCTTTGTGCCATTCGCGGCATAGGGCGCTGGACGGCGGAAATGTTTTTGATTTTCAATTTGCATCGTGCAGACGTGTTACCGTTAGACGATGCTGGGTTAATCAAAGCCATATCACAACACTATTACAGTGGCGAACCGGTTTCACGTTTTGAAGCCCGCGAGGTGGCTCAGGCGTGGACGCCTTGGTGTACGGTGGCAACATGGTATCTATGGCGTAGCCTGGGTCCGGTTGTCGAAAGTGAATAAACTAGGTTAATAACCTGAAGACACAACAATGCGAAATACATTTCTGGAGTTTGAGCAGCCGCTAGCTGAACTCGAAAATAAGATTGAAGAGCTGCGCTATGTTCAAACCGATTCTGCTGTTGATATTTCCGAAGAGGTAAATCGTCTGCAGCAAAAAAGCCAGACGCTAGCACGAAGTATTTATTCGAAGCTTACCCCTTGGCAAACTGCACTGGTGGCTCGTCATCCTCAGCGACCTTACACGCTTGATTATGTGCAGGAAATCTTCACTGATTTTCACGAGTTACACGGCGATCGCATGTTCGCCGACGATTTGGCCATTGTGGGTGGTTTAGCGCGTTTCAACGGCTCGCCGTGCATGGTTATTGGTCATCAAAAGGGCCGTGACACCAAAGAACGTGCGAAGCGAAATTTTGGTATGCCTCGTCCTGAAGGCTATCGTAAAGCATTGCGCTTGATGCGTTTAGCTGAAAAGTTCAATGTGCCTATCTTTACCTTCGTCGATACGCCCGGTGCTTACCCTGGTATTGGTGCAGAAGAGCGTGGTCAGTCCGAAGCGATCGGCCATAATCTCTACGCTATGTCCGAGCTCAAGGTGCCGATTATCACCACCATTATTGGTGAAGGCGGTTCTGGTGGAGCGTTGGCGATTGCGGTAGCGGATGTGGTGATGATGCTTCAGTACTCTACGTATGCTGTTATTTCCCCCGAGGGCTGTGCTTCCATTTTATGGCGTAGCGCTGAAAAAGCGTCTGTAGCCGCTGAAGCGCTAGCGATTACCGCTGATCGTCTTAAAGAGTTTGGTCTGGTTGACCGCGTTGTGAACGAGCCTGTGGGTGGTGCGCATCGCGATCCAAGCACGATGGCCCGTCAGCTTAGTCGTGCGTTGGCCGACTCCTTACGCCAACTCTCCGGCCTCAGCGTAGAACAGCTTCGAGCACAACGCCTCGAGCGTTTGCTGTCTTATGGGCGATACCAAGAAGTCAGATCCTAAGCTGGCTGCCCTCCCTACGCCCAACTCATCTCTCATTGAACTGTGCGACGCTAAACTGCTGCGCGCGATCGATGCGCTGTATCAACAACTCGATACAGCGCCTCAGCGTGTAGCCATAGCGCTCAGCGGTGGGGTAGACTCCGCCGCATTGGCTCTGCATGCAAGTGTATGGGCTCAGCAGCGCGGTATTCGTTTGCTTTGCTTTCACGTACACCATGGTTTGCAGCAGGTAGCGGATAGTTGGTTGCAGCACGTGCAGTCTTTAGCCTCCTTGCTGTCTATTCCCTGTGAAGTGCAACGCGTGCAGGTTGATTTAGGGCAGGGCGATGGCATGGAGTCGGCTGCACGCACGGCTCGTTATCAGGCGTTCGCTGACATGGCTAAACGCAGTGCAGTAAGCCATGTTTTTCTTGCTCATCATCAGGATGATCAGGCGGAAACGGTGCTTTTGCGTTTATTGCGCGGCTCGGGGCCTAGCGGACTTGGGGCCATGGCACCGCTTAGTCAGCGTCAAGAGCTGATGTATTTGCGTCCGTGGTTAGATGTGCCCCGTTCCCGTATTAAACAGATTGGTGGCTTGATGGCGCAGCATTTGGGGTGGCAGCCTGTAGAGGATGTGACCAATCATCAGGATGATTACACCCGTGGAGCCCTACGCGAGCGCTTAACACCGCATTTAAATGAGCGCTGGCAAGGCTGGCAAAAAGTGCTGGTGCGTCACGCTCAACTTAGCCGAGAGACGAGCCAAGTGTTAACTGAAGTGGCCCAGCACGATTTGCAATCGCTTGATTGGCAGTTAAGTGATGGTAGCTTCAGCTTAAAGGCGTGGCGTGAACTCTCTGCGGCTCGACAAGCCCTAGTCTTACGGTATTGGCTAGAACAAGCAGGATTAAAAATGCCGACCGAGGCTCGATTGGCCGACTTAATGCGCCAGATGCGCCAGCTACATGCTTTGGGCTTTGATCGCCAAATGCAAGTTAAGCACGGTGATCACCTTATCGTCTGTGCCCGTGGGCGTGTCATTTTGCAACGCCATAATGAAACAGTTTTAACGGCGGCCCAACGAAAAAGCGGAAAATCGGTAGAATAGTATGCTTTCCCTCGGGTTCAGACCCCATTTTCTTTAATCATTTGAGTAATAAGATGTCCCTGATCGTACAGAAATATGGTGGCACGTCGATGGGCTCAATCGAGCGTATTCGTAACGTGGCGCAACGCGTGGCCAAATGGCATGCGGCAGGACACCAAGTTGTGGTGGTACCTTCGGCCATGTCGGGCGAGACTAATCGCCTCTTGGGTCTGGCCAAAGAAATTACCGACCATCCCGATGCGCGTGAACAGGATATGCTGGCTGCTACAGGCGAACAAGCCAGTAGCGCATTGCTGGCCATGACCTTAATTAGCAAGGGCGTTCCTGCGCGTAGCTATGCAGGCTGGCAAGTGCCAGTGCGTACCGACTCGGCGCACACCAAAGCACGTATTAAATCGATTGACGACAGTCGTATCCGCGCCGATTTAGATGCCGGGCGCGTTGTGATTGTTACGGGCTTTCAAGGCATTGATGAAGAGGGCAACATTACCACCTTGGGGCGTGGCGGTTCAGACACGTCTGCAGTGGCCGTAGCGGCTGCGATGGATGCTGACGAGTGTCTTATCTTTACCGATGTCGATGGTGTGTACACAACCGATCCGCGCGTGGTGCCCGAGGCGCGCCGTATGGGCGTGGTATCGTTTGAAGAAATGCTAGAGTTGGCATCGTTGGGTTCAAAAATTCTGCAAATTCGCTCGGTTGAGTTTGCTGGAAAATACCAAGTGCCAGTGCGCGTATTGTCGTCCTTAACCGACCCACTTATTCCACTCGAAGAAGAAATGGCTTCGGGTACGCTGATTACATTCGAGGAAGATCACAAAATGGAAGCCGCTGTTGTTTCAGGTATCGCTTTTAGTCGCGATGAAGCTAAATTCACCTTGCGCGCTGTGCCGGATACACCAGGGGTCGCGTATGCCATTCTTGGGCCCATTGCCGCGGCGAATATCGACGTCGACATGATTTTGCAAAACTTGTCAGTACAAGGCACAACCGACTTTTCATTCACCGTAAACCGTAACGACGCTGATCGCACTAACGAGTTGCTAAAAGAGCAAATCGGCCCAGCGGTAGGGGCGGGTGAAATTGTGTATGACAATAAAGTGGCTAAAGTGTCGATTGTGGGTATTGGTATGCGTAGCCATGCGGGTGTGGCCAGTACGATGTTCCGTGCTTTGTCGCAAGAAGGTATTAACATCCAAATGATTAGCACCAGCGAGATTAAGACCTCGGTGGTGATCGACGATAAGTACATGGAGCTAGCGGTTCGTACCCTGCACAAGGCGTTTGAATTGGATCAAGATAAATCTGATACTGCCACTAGCTAAAGTTTTTAAATTCGTGCTAGAATAACGCTTTGCTTTTGGGGACGTGGCCGAGAGGTTGAAGGTACTCCCCTGCTAAGGGAGCATGCGGCTTATACCCGCATCGAGGGTTCGAATCCCTCCGTCCCCGCCAAAAGCGAATCACAATCAAGCCCTTGCCAATGCAGGGGCTTTTTTGTTGCCTGCGTGGTGTTTGCTCATAATTAGGGTGTGGCGGCCTCTGGGGTTGCGGGCTAAAAGTCGCTACAGCCGGGTTTGCCGTTACAATCAAGTATCCGCGTAACACTAAGGTTTGGGTTCAAGCCTGCTTAAACCGGTGTCACTGTGAACGTATAAAGGATCATCATGCGTATAGCCTTGTTTTTAATCGGAGCGATTGCGGCCATCTACTTGATCGTAAAAGGCTTTAAGCAAGTGTTAGCTGAAAGTCGACAATCTATTGAAGAAGAGCGCAGACAACAGATTCACCATGAGTCGTCTGAGCATGACGAGGACGAACGCTAGCAATAAATAACGTTCATGGGCCTTAAAGCTAAGGGACTTTCCTGCAGAAGGTTATACAGACCAGCGCTGTGAAGTCAGTGTTTTCATGTTTAAGCCTTGTCAGGAATATGACGTATTGCTGTGGCATAGTAAGCTAAGCGTAGTAGCGTTACGGTTGTTCATTCGTTGCACGAGGCTTATTCATGTCAATTTTAGATGTAAATCTTCCCGACCAGCGAGTCATCCCTTTCTCTAGCGTTAGTAATTTCCGAGACATCGGTGGGTACAGCGGCGCTGATCATCGTCAAGTTAAGTGGGAACAGATATATCGTTCTGCGCACTTGTGCGGCTTAGATGACAACGACATACAGAAGCTGCAAGCCTTAGGTGTGCGCCAAAGCATCGATTTGCGAGGTCAAAAAGAAAGTCAGCGTAATCATTACGCTTACGAGTTTTTACAGCGTCAGGCCTGCGTTATTGAGCCCGAAGTGGCTCGCTTGGTTAACGAGTACATTGCTGTTGAGGGCGCGATTAGCGTGGCGGATGCCCATCGCTTCATGCATGAAATGTACACCAGTTTCTTCACCCACTACACAGCGCAGTTTTCGGCCTTTTTTAAGCATGTGATGCAGGCCCAATCGCCGTTGGTGGTGCACTGCACCGCGGGTAAAGATCGCACCGGTTTTGCGTGCGCCATGCTGTTGACCGCGTTGGGGGTGCATGATGACGATATTCTAGAAGACTATCTGCTAACCCAGCAGTGCTATAACGTCGAGCTTAAGGCACGTGAAGGGGTTGATTTACAAGCGATGAAAGTGTTGTGGGGCGTTAGCAGCGAATACCTTGAGCAGGCCTTGCACAATATTCGTCAGGCTCACGGTACTGTTTCTGCCTTTTTGCACAAAGGCTTAGGGGTGGGGCCTGCGGAAACCGAAGGGCTACAAGCGAAGTTATTAGCCTAAGTGTTTATTGCTTGCGTATCGTGGCGCTTTGATAAGCTTAGTAATAGCTGATTCTGCGAAAACCAGTATTCTGAAGTTTCTACTCAAACCGCAGGAGGTTGCTATGGAAACGTCATGGTTAGAGGCAGAACAATCACATCGCAAGCTTATGGTGGCGTTATCCACGCGAGAACACGCCGAGCATACTAAAAGTCAGTTGACGCAGTTGTTTGGAGATGGTGGCGGTTGGGTTTCCTTGGTGGCCCCCGATGATCCCGCTATCGATCGTAAGTTAGAGCCCGAGGTGCGACGCATTGCTGGCACCGCTATTTGGTCGCACGGTATTGCCGGTTTAATTGGTTTTGCGATCGGCGTATTGATATGGGGCGTGGCGTACTGGCTATCGGTCGCGTTAATTGTAAGCACCCCCGGTATGTCATTTTTTGCGATTGTATTAATTACCACATTCCTAGGTTTGTTGGCAGGCGGTGCTATTACCTTTAGGCCCGATCACAATACGGTGATTTTGCCAGCTAAAGATGCCAGTGCAGAAGGGAAGTGGGTGGTGGTAGCGCACCCCACAAATGATACCGAAGCGCAGCGCGCGGAAGACTACCTGAAGCGGGTGGATGAAGAAAGCTTCCACCAAACCTTGGGTTAAAACTTAGCCCACGTGTTTGCTAAGGAATATAAGCGATAAATGCATAGCCAATTTATTGGCTTGCGCATTAAAGTGGCGGCCATCAGGTCGCGCGAAAGCATGATCGCAGTTTTCGTGTATATGGTAGCCCCAGTCTAAACGTGAGCCACAGTGTTGCTTAATAATGCTTCGTGTTTCTTCGGGTACTTGCTGATCGAGCTCGGCGATGTGAAAAAAGGTAGGGGCCGCATCACTGGGCAAAGTGGGGAGTACCTCGTCTAAGCCCACTCCATAATAACTAATGGCACAGGCCAAGGGGCTGTGTGCCGCCATTTGGCTAACTAGGTTGCCCCCCATGCAGTAACCCACTGCTACGCAATTAGGGTTGTGGTGTTGCTGACTTAAATACAAGCGGGCTGACTCAAGGTCGGCCAGACACAGGTCTCGGTTAAGACCGGCTTTAAGGGCTTTACCGTGTTGAAATTCGGCCTCAATAGTTGGGTCTAGTTCCAAGCCGGGTTCTTGACGCCAGAACAGGTCGGGGCAAATTACATGGTAGCCCTGTAAGGCCCACATGGTAGCCAACGCTTTCATGGCCGCATTCACCCCGAAAATTTCTTGTATCAGCACTAAGCTGGGGGCGTTATTGGCAGTTGCGCGCACATAATAGGCGGGCATTTGCAGGCCATCGTGGGTGGGAACGTGTATATAAGTGCTCATTAAGCTAGCCCTTACATTTTTTTCAGTACCGTACGCCCGTAATCGTTATTGGCTTCCACAATACGTATTAGTAAGCGCATGAACTCTTCTTGCTCTTCAGGACTTAGGGGTTCCACCAAGCGTTCTTGGGCACGTTGCATTTTGGGGCGTAGTTGCGACATCACCTCAATCCCGTAGGGGGTGATGTACACCTGACGAGAACGTTTGTCGTTAGGGTTAACTTGGCGTTGCACCAGCATTTTTTCTTCTAAGCGTCGTACGACATCGGCGGTGGTGGTACGGTCTAGGCCAAGCTCAAGGCTAATAGCGCTTTGATCGACCCAGGGGCGATTCAGCAGCACAGTAAGAATACCGTGCTGTACAGGGGTAACCCCTTCAATATCGCACTCTTCAAAAAACAGGGCGTAATGAATTTGATGTAGACGGCGCACTAGAAAACCAGGGCGGCCCCATAGTTTGGAGCGCAACCTTTCTGTTGCAGCGTTCTCGGCGCTTAAGGAAGCATCTTTGGCGTTTTGGTTGATTTCAATTTTATTCATAGCAATCGAAAGTACGGGTTAATTGTTCTTCTTCGTAAGAATGATAGTGTACATACCAAATGAATATTTACCAGTCTTTTAAGCCCCTATTCTAGGGTATATAACCAAACTGTATAGCCTTATCCATACGCTTTCCAGTTGTATGTCGAAAAATTGTTCAGTATACTGACGTATATTTTTCGTTTACCTGAGGGGAGGATCCATGGGACAAATTAAGAAGATCGCCATTGAAGAACATTTTAATGCGGTAGGTTTTGAAGACTATTCCAAGTCGTTCGTGGCGCTGATCGATAACGCTAACGCTCAGGAGTTACAAAAAAAACTAACAGACTTCGATGAGCTGCGTTTGGCTGAGATGGATAAAGTAGGTCTGGACTATGTGATTCTGTCCCAAACAGGTCCAGGCGTTCAGGCAGAAAAAGATGTGGCTACGGCTATTCGTCGCGCTAAAGAAAATAACGACTTTTTGGCTGAGCGCATTCAGCGCCATCCTACACGCTTTGGCGGTTTTGCTACCTTACCGATGCAAGATCCTGCAGCAGCCGTGGCTGAGTTAGAGCGCACAGTGCGCGAATACGGTTTTAAAGGTGCTTTGGTAAACGGTCACACCCATGGCGTGTACTACGACGCACCTGAATACGATGTGTTCTGGGCGAAATTGCAAGAGTTGGATGTGCCGCTGTATTTGCACCCCTTCGATTCTTTTGATCAGCCACATTTTTACAACGGCCACCCTGAACTGACGGGCGCCACATGGGGCTGGGGTGTAGAAACAGCTACCCACGCACTACGTATTTTGTTTGCAGGCGTGTTTGACCGTTTCCCGAATGTGAAATTGATTTTGGGTCATATGGGCGAAGGGTTGCCATTCCAGCGCTGGCGCTTTGATAGTCGCTTCGCTGTTTATCCACAAGGCGTAACCCTGCAGCATCCGCCTTCAACCTACATCGGTCGCAACATTTTGATCACCACCTCGGGTGTGTGTTCCGAGCCTACCTTGTTGGGTGCCATCGGTGAAATGGGTGCCGAGTCGGTTCTGTTCTCGGTCGACTACCCATATGAGTCCACCGACATTGCTGCCGAGTTTATCGAAAAAGCGAATTTGAGCCCTGAGGTCAAGGAACTGGTCTGCCATAAAAACGCAGAACGAATCTTTAAGCTTTAAGGAAATAATGATGAGTACATTTATTACTGGCGGCAACGTAAATGCCAATGGTATCCGACAACACTACCTGCGCTATGGTGGTCAATCTGGCGAGCGTGTGAACCGCGATGTGGTCATTATCGTTCCCGGTATCACTAGCCCAGCGATTACATGGGGTTTTGTTGGGGAGCGTTTCGGTCAAAACTTCGATACGTACGTGCTGGATGTCCGTGGTCGTGGTCTATCGTCGGCCGAAGAGGGGTTGGACTACAGCTTGGATGCACAAGCTAAAGACGTGATCGAGTTTGCTAAAGCCCTGGGCTTAAAAAACTACGCCATCGTGGGCCATTCCATGGGTGGTCGTATTGGTGTACGCGCTGCGGCTCAGCATCCTGAAGGCTTAACCCGCTTGGTTATGTTGGATCCACCCGTATCGGGCCCCGGTCGTCGTGCTTACCCCTCGAAACTACCGTGGTATGTGGATTCCATGGCCATGGCTCGTAAAGGCTGCACTGCAGAGCAAATGAAAGAGTTCTGCCCAACATGGACTGAAGAGCAGTTGGCTTTGCGTGCTGAATGGCTGCATACCTGTAACGAAAAAGCCATTATCGAAAGCTTTGAAGCCTTCCATACCGACGATATACACAGCAACATGCCCGATGTAAAAGTACCGGTGATGTTAATGCGTGCCGAGCGCGGCGATGTGGTGCGCGACGAAGACGTTAGCGAAATTGAAGGCCTGTTGGCCGAGCTTGAGGTATCGATGGTGAAGGATGCTGGCCACATGATTCCTTGGGATAACGAAGAAGGCTTTTATGAAGCTTTTGGTACATTCCTTGGCCATAAAGTCTAAGACCAAAGAATGAATACTAAGCATGATGTTTGGTAAAGATAGGAGATAACCATGGCTGTAAGCGACGTACAATTAATCCAAGCTTGGCAACGGGTTTTGGAGCTATCCAAATTACAGGCAGGGCAAACGGTTACCCTGCTAACCAGCGACACCACGAACCAGCAGACCTTGCGCTGTGCTCAAACCGCAGCCCAGCTAATGGGGGCAATCACTACGCAGGTGAACCTGTCGCCAGTGAATGCTGACAAGGCACTCAGTCGCGACCCGCTGGCCTATTTAGGCACCACGCCTTTAACCGGCAATAAAGTGGCGTATGCGGCACTGTCTGAAAGTGATTTGGTGCTGGATCTGATGACGTTGTTGTTCTCGCCCGAGCAGCAGCAAATTCTAAGCAACGGTACAAAGATCTTGTTGGCGGTTGAGCCCCCCGAGATTCTGGTGCGCACCGTGCCTACACTGGAAGATAAAGCGCGTGTTGAGGCGGCTGCAGAGAAAATCCGTCAGGCTAAAGAAATGTCGGTCGTATCCGCTGCCGGTACAGATATTCGTTTGCCCATTGGCGTGTTCCCAGCGTTATTAGAGTACGGTTTTG
>DATGRU010000273.1:0-2856 GCA_035303295.1 Paenalcaligenes sp. | reverse complement strand
TATCGATGATGGCGGGGTGGTAGGGCAAATCGTACGCGTTACGCCTTATACCTCTGAGGCGGCCTTAATTACCGATGATAAAGTCTCGGTACCCGTTCAAGTGTTGCGCAATGGCTTGCGGCTAATCACCTTTGGTGGGGTGGGGGCGTCTCGCGTTGAAGCGCGCTATCTTACGTCTGACATCGATCTGGAAGTAGGCGATGTATTGGTCACCAGTGGCATTGGCGGTTTGTTTCCCGCGGGCTTGCCGGTGGCGCGGGTGGAAAGCGTAGAGCATGATAGCTCAACCGGTTTTGCGGTTGCAGTCGGTACGCCACTCTCCTATCCTGAGCGTTATCGGCATTTTTTAGTGTTATTGGTTCCTGAGCCTGTGCTTAATCCAGATAATGAGGGTCTTCACAATGAGCAATAAACCGGAACGGTCCAACTTGCCGGTAAAACGCTCGTCCTCATTAAGCTCTTTGCAACCCATTGACACGTCGCCGTTTAAAAACACGTCTGGGCCGTGGATTGTTTGGGGCTCTATTTTTCTTACTTGGTTAGTTAGTTTGCTGCCTTGGCGGCAATGGAGCCCGGCTCCCGATATCTTACTGCTAACCTTGGCTTTTTGGATTTTGCACGAGCCACGCCGCGTTAGCCTCGTGTGGGCATTTTCCTTGGGCATTCTCATTGATGTGCATGATGCCCATTTGTTTGGCGGCCAAGCGCTGGCCTACGTGCTTGCTGCCTATGGGGTTATGGTGCTGTCACGACGCTTATTGTTATTCGAGCCAGTGGTGCAGCTGATGCATTTGATTCCCGTTTTTATTGTGGCGAACGCTATACCGGTGGTAATACAAGCGTGGATCAGTGGCGAGTGGGTGGGTTGGACTTGGGTTTTGTCTGCCGTGTTAACCGCTATGCTTTGGCCGCTAGCCGATTTCTTGTTGTTCTTGCCTCACCGTCGTCTTGATGATGCAGACGACGGGTCCTCGTAGTTGGATGAGGGCTGATGTTTGAGTTTAAACGTACCTCTCATTTGCATCGCCGACGCACGCTCATTCGGGCTTGGGTCGCGGGTATTGTTGCGGTGTTATTGCTGGGGGTATTAGGCACGCGACTGTGGTATTTGCAAGTGGTGCGCTACGAAGGCTTGGCAGCACGAGCCGACAGTAACCGTATCGCTGTGGTGCCTATACCGCCACGACGCGGCGAGATAACTGATCGCGAAGGGGTGGTGCTGGCTCGTAATTATCGTGATTACACCTTAACGGTGGTTCCGGCCCATATCGAGACCAGTGTTGATGAGCTGCTCGACGCCTTAGGCCAGCTGGTCTATTTAAGTGCTCGTGATCGCCGCCGCTTTAAGTTGGCATTGGGGCAAAACAGTCGTTATGCCGAAATCGTTTTACGTAACAGTATTAACGAGATTGAAGCCTCGTGGTTTGCTGCGCACTCGTTTAAATTTCCCGGGGTCAGTTTGCAGGCACGCTGGGTGCGCGAATATCCGCAGGGTGAGGTGGCAGCCCATGTAATTGGTTATGTAGGGCGTATTTCCGAGGCCGATGAAGAGCAGCTTGAAGAACAAGGCCTGCTAGGCAATTACCGTGGTACCTCTATCATTGGTAAAAAAGGCGTTGAAAAAACATGGGAAAGCACTCTGCATGGTCGTACTGGCATTGAAGAGCGCGAAGTAACGGCCACGGGTCGACCTGTTAGGGTATTAAGTCGAGTCGACCCTGTTCCCGGGGCCGATTTGCAGCTTTCGATCGAGATCGGGCTGCAACGCTTAGCCGAAGAACAGTTTGCTGGACGCCGTGGGGCGTTAGTGGCTATCGAGCCGAAAACTGGCGAAATATTAGCGTTTGTATCAGCACCGTCTTTTGATCCTAATTTATTCGTAGATGGGATTGATGTAGAAAACTGGCGCAAGCTTAACGAGTCGCCCGATCACCCATTGATCAATCGCCCCTTGTACGGTACGTACCCGATTGGCTCCACTTATAAGCCTTTTGTAGCCTTGGCTGCACTCGAACTAGAGAAGCGCCACCCTAAAGATCGCATTCCTGACCCCGGTTTTTACGAGTTTGGTGGACAGCGTTTCCGTAATGCTGGTAACGCGGCGTACGGCCCTACGGATATGCACCGTGCGCTGGTGGTGTCCTCGGACACCTATTTCTATTCGCTGGGTCCAGAAATTGGCGTTGATGCGCTGCACGACTTCAGTAAACAGTTTGGCTTTGGTCAAGTTACCGGCATTGACTTAGACGGCGAGCGTCGAGGGGTGCTGCCGTCGCGTGACTGGAAGCGCAAAGCATTTAAAGACCCGTCTCAGCAACGCTGGTACGCAGGTGAGACCATTTCAGTGGTGGTGGGACAAGGCTATAACGCATTCACGTTATTGCAGTTGGCGCAGGCTACGGCGGTATTGGCTAACGATGGTGTGTACATGACGCCGCATATTGTTAGCAAAGTGGTGGACCCCCAATCCAAACAGCGTACCGAAACGGTTACTAAACCAGCGCATGTCATTCCTCTTAAGCCGGAAAACGTAGAGTTTATAAAAAATGCGCTCACCGATGTCGTGCGTTCTGGCACGGCTCGTCGGGCCTTTGCGAACGCACCGTATCAAGCGGCAGGTAAAACAGGTACCGCTCAGGTGTTTAGTTTAAGAGGGGCGAAATACAACGCCAGCGCCATTGATGAGCGCTTACGCGACCACGCGTTATTCATGTCCTATGCCCCAGCAGAAGATCCGGAAATTGCTATTGCCTTAATTGTGGAAAATGCGGGCTGGGGTGGATCGGTAGCGGCGCCTATTGCCCGTACTTTGTACGATTATTGGCTAGTAGAGAGGCACGAGAAACCATGAAACGC
>DATGRU010000272.1:0-4780 GCA_035303295.1 Paenalcaligenes sp. | reverse complement strand
AATTGGCAATGGCTTCATTAACCTGTGCCGAACGCGCACCACCGTCGAATAGCTGCAAAGCTAACGCGGGGCCTAGGCTCCAAAAACGAGCGGGTGCGCTTAACCACTGTGCCCACTCACCTGCGCGCCAACCGCCTTGGGCACTTAAACGTAAATTAGGAAACCACGCCGCGCGCGCCACACCTATTTGAGCATTAGCAGCCATCACACGACGTTCTGCACTGGCCACATCAGGGCGACGTTCCAATAATTGAGCGGGTAACGACACGGGCACTTCCGGTAACGCTGGCCAACCAACAAGTTCTAATGCCTCAAGCTCTGAAGGTGGTCGTCCGAGCAGCACTGCCATGGCATTGTGTAACTGAGCCTGCTGACGGTTTAAAGCCAAACGTTGAATACGCGCATTTTCTAACTGTGCTCGAGCCAGCACCACATCACTTTGTGCAGCCATACCCACGTCAAAACGGTTTTCTGTCACCTCAAGCACTTGCTCATACGTGCGTAAGGTCTCATCGAGCAGTTGTTGCGAGGCATAAACGTTTTTCGCTTGAAAATACGTTTTAGCCAAGGTGGACTCTAAGCTAAGACGAGTAGCGTAGAAGTCCGCCTGACTGGCTTCTACATTCGCCATAGCCGCTTCATTGCTACGCCGTACGCGCCCCCATACATCCGGTTCCCAACTAGCACTTAAGGCCAAGTTATAGTTCGTGGCCGCCGAGCTGGTACCTGAACCGCTGCGAGTGCCCCCTACATCTGAATCCAAGGTAGGGAAAAAGCCAGCGCGGGCATTGCTTAGCGACGCCGTTGCTTGACGATAACGCGCTTCAGCCTGCCCCAAGTCAGCATTATGCTCATGCAGCTCAAGCATTAAACGATCTAACAGAGGATCTTGAAACGATGTCCACCATTGCCCCGCCCCCTGCATATCAGCTGGTTGCGCTCGCACCCATGCATCGCTGTTTAACGCCTGCTCTTCAGCATGCAAATACTGCTCGCCCACATCGAACAGCGGTCGCTGGTAATCGGGGCCTACCGCACACCCAGCCAACAGCAGTACCACGGCCAAGGGTATAGCGCGCTTTAGGCCGCAAGCGGCCACTAAACCAGCGCCAGCAAACGGCAAGAAAGACGATAATTCACGACGACTCATGCTTTAAACGACCTGTAGAACGGGATGCCAGATAACGCTGACGGAAGCCATCAAGATAAAGGTAGACCACGGGCGTTGTATAAAGGGTAAGCACTTGGCTAACCAATAGGCCACCCACAATCGTCAGCCCAAGCGGTTGACGCATCTCAACACCTGCCCCCGTAGCAAAAATTAACGGTAAGGCCCCCAACATGGCAGAAATAGTGGTCATCATAATGGGGCGAAAACGCACTAAACACGCTTGGTAAATAGCCTCGGTAGGCGGTAATTTATCCCTGCGTTCAGCAATTAGGGCGTAATCCACCATCATGATTGCGTTTTTCTTAACGATACCAATTAGCAAAAACACCCCAATCATGGCGATAACCGAGAACTCTTCACCTACCGCCATTAACGCCAATAAGGCGCCAATTCCCGCCGAGGGCAATGTAGACAAAATAGTAATAGGATGGATATAGCTTTCATAGAGCATACCCAACACGATATACATGGTTAGCAGCGCAGCCAGAATTAACCAAGGTTGCTGGGTTAGTGCATCTTGCATCAAGCGCGCCGAGCCCTCGAAGCCCGCCTGTATTTGATGAGTGGGTAAGCTAATGCGCGCCAAGGCATCATCAATCGCACGGGTAGCTTGATCCAGCGAGACCCCTTCGGCCAACCCAAAGGACACGCTTTCCGCAACAAATAACCCTTGATGGCTAACACTTAAGGGTGCAGTACCCGGCACAAACTCGGTAAAGGCCGATAGTGGCACCCGATGACCATCCCGACTAATCACCTCAACCTGTCTAAGCGACTCAATGTCTTGGGCAAACCGGTCCTCTACCCCTAGCACCACGTGATACTGGTTTAAGCGACCATACACCACGGATACCTGACGCTGACTAAATGAACTGTTTAACGTGGACGCCACCAACGCCATATCCACGCCTAAACGCGTAGCTTTATCACGGTCAATGCGCAATTCGATGCGACTACCCGGATCATCGGAGTCCGTATCCACGTCGGTTAACTCGGGCAAAGCGGCCATGGCCTGCCGAACTTTAGGCAGCCATTCTTTTAGTAGCTCAAGATCACTACCCAGTAAGCTGTACTGATAAGAGCCTGCCCGACCCAAACCGCCACCTACAAAAATATCTTGTTGAGGTGTTAAAAACAGTCTGGCTCCCGGCTCAGATTGCAACTGCGTTCGCAATCGATTCACCACATCGTTCGCACTGACGTCACGCTGATCTAAGGGGGCCAGCTCAACCAAGATCATGGATGAACTACTTCCGCCTCGTCCGCCTGCGAAAACCGCCACGTTTTGTACGGCTGGATCGGCCATCAAAATAGCGCGGAACTTATCCAACTTAGGCTGCATGGCATGAAAAGAGGTGCCACGATCGACCCGGAAAAACCCCATTAACTGACCCGTATCTTGCTGGGGAAACAGCCCCTTGGGCACAGATGTGTACAAATAGCCATTTAGCCCGATGGTTAACAGCAATGACAACAAGGTGAGTTTTTTATACTTTAAAGCCCAACCCAGTGTGCGTTTATAAAACTGTGCGCTGCGTTCACCCAACCAGATCAAGGGGCTAATGAATACACCTGTTTTCTTAGGTGCGAGCACCGTGCGACGCCGCAGCAGTTTAGAGGCCATCATGGGGGTTAAGGTGATGGAGATCACTAAAGAAAACATCACCGCTACCGATAAGGTGATGGCGAACTCTTTAAAAAGCCGACCAATCAGCCCGCCCACCAACCACATGGGAATAAACACTGCCACCAACGACAAACTCATGGCCGTTACTGTAAAACCCACTTCACGCACGCCGCGAACAGCAGCACGGAAAGGCGATAGGCCTTTCTCCATGTAGCGCATCACGCTCTCAAGCACCACAATCGCATCGTCCACTACAAAGCCGGTGGCCACAATCAGCGCCATAAGCGAAATGGTGTTAAGCGTAAAGCCAAAGAAATACATCAGCGAGAACGAGCTGAGTAACGATGCAGGCACCGCCACCGCTGGAATCAATGCGGCGCGCCAGTCTCGTAAAAAAGCCAATACAACCAACACCACCAATATCACAGCGATAAACAGGGTATTGCGGGCTTCATGCATCGAGGCACGGATACTTGGAGTACGATCTTGAGCTACCATCAAACGCACATCAGACGGCATCATGGCCTCGAAAGAGGGGATACGCTCACGAATGGCATCCACCGTTTCAATAATATTGGCGTCTGCCTCGCGGCGTATTAACAGCAACACCCCCGGTTGATCGTTCACATACCCCACGTTGTATTGGTCTTCAGAGGCGTCTTCGACTTTAGCAACGTCCTGTAAACGGATGGGATTACCATTACGCCACGCAACGATAAGGGGTTTAAACTGCGCTGCCGTGTTCATTTGTCGGCCCGAGCTTAAATACCATTGATGCGCTGAGTCTTCTAAAAATCCGTTAGGGCCGATGGAGTTTTCCCGAGCTAAAGCATTACGCACTTCATCCAGCGAAACACCTGCACTCGCTAAGGCTCGAGGGTTCAAACCGATACGCACCGCTGGCAAGGAAGCACCACCCACCGTGACCTCACCCACCCCTTTAACCTGTGCTAGTTTTTGCGCCACAATAGTCGTAGCCAAGTCATACAACTGGGGTTGCGCCAATGTTGGCGAAGTCATCGCCAACACCATAATCGGCGAAGAAGAAGGATTCACCTTGTGGTAGGAGGGCATGCTACGCATACCTGAAGGTAACATCGGCCGCGCTTGGTTAATGGCAGCCTGCACATCGCGTGCCGCGTTGTTAACGTCGCGATTCAAATCAAACATTAACGAGATTCGCGTCGAACCCTCAGAGCTACGCGAACTCATTTCGGTCACACCTGAAATCGAGCCTAAAGCTTGCTCCAACGGCGTCGCTACGCTAGAGGCCATGGTTTCAGGGCTGGCCCCCGGCAAGCTAGCGCTAACCGAGATCATGGGAAAATCCATTTGCGGCAACGGCGCTACGGGCAAGAACAGCATCGACAACACGCCCGCCCCCACCATGGCCACGCACATTAAGGTCGTGGCCACAGGCCGCACGATAAAGGCAGTAAGCCACCTCATGTAGCAGCCTCGTTCGGCGCTATTCCCCGCTTAATCCAACGCTGTGCCAAACGATCGAAATACAAATAGATCACCGGAGTGGTGAACAGGGTCAGTAACTGGCTCAGCAACAGGCCGCCGACCATGGTCATCCCCAGCGGCTGACGCAATTCGGCACCATAGCCACTGGCGAACATCAATGGCATAGCACCGAGCAAGGCCGCGAAGGTGGTCATCATGATCGGCCGGAAGCGCAGCAAGGCGGCGGCATGAATCGCCTTGTCGGCAGGCATGCCACGCTCGCGCTGCGCCTCCAGTGCGAAGTCGATCATCATGATCGCGTTCTTCTTGACGATGCCGATCAGCAGGATGATGCCGATCACCGCCACTAGCCCCAATGAATTCCCGCTCAGTTGCAGCGCCAGCAGTGCCCCGATGGCCGCCGATGGCAACGTCGACAGAATGGTCAACGGATGCACGTAGCTCTCGTAGAGAATCCCCAGCACGATGTACATCGTCACGATGGCCGCCACAATCAGCCACAAGGTGTCACT